>JAFSZW010000277.1 GCA_017458865.1 Clostridia bacterium | reverse complement strand
TCCGGCCTGATCCGCGGCATTCGGTCATCGACGGCCAAGCAGATCGTGCACCGTTTCGGGGATGATGCCCTCAGAATCATCTCAGAGGAGCCTGAGCGTCTGACGGAAATCAGCGGCATAGGCAAAAAAAAGGCGCAAATGATCGCTGAGAGTTATGCGGAACAGGCTGAGGAACGTGAGGTAATGCTTTTCCTGCAGAAATACAACATTCCGGCAAGCCTGGCGGTGAAGATCTTTCATTTCTATGTGGACGGCGATGTGCAGGAAATCGTGACCAGGAATCCTTACCGACTGGTGGAGGATATTGATGGCATAGGCTTCAAGACAGCTGACCAGATTGCTGCATCCGTGGGCATTGATAGGACCAGCACATTCAGAATTCATGCCGGCCTGCATTACGCGCTCAGGGAAGCCATCTATGTATCCGGGCACTGCTTCCTGCCAAGGGCAGATCTGGTGAACAATGCCAGGTCCGTGCTGGGCGTCCCGCGCGAACTGGTGGATACGGAACTTGACGGCATGGTGATTACCCGGGAACTGGTTGCTGAGATCATCCCGGATGAGGAGACAGGCGATGAGATCATCGCCATCTATGAGCCGGATACCTATGTTGCGGAAAAGCGCATTGCTGTAAATCTCAAAGCGCTCAAGGAAGAAAAGCCGACAAGGATCCGGGGGAATATTGACGAGCAGATCACCAGGCTGGAACGGGAGGAAGGACTGCAGCTCCACGAGCAGCAGCGGGAGGCTGTCCGCATGGCGGTCAACTCCGGTATCTCGCTCATCACCGGCGGACCTGGAACCGGTAAGACGACGATCATCAAATGCATCCTGCAGCTGCTGCATGGCCAGAAAGTCGCCCTTGCCGCACCAACCGGACGCGCGGCAAAGCGAATGGGGGAGGCCTGCGGCAGGGAGGCGAAAACGCTTCACCGGCTGCTTGAGTACAACTCAGAAACCTGGGGATTCATGCGCAATGAGGAGAGCCCGCTGGCGGTTGACGCCCTCATCATTGATGAGATGTCCATGGTGGATATCTTCCTCATGCAGGCTGTCGTCAAGGCACTCACACCCGGTACACGGCTGATTATGGTCGGTGACGTGGATCAGCTGCCAAGTGTCGGTGCGGGGACTGTCCTGAGGGATCTGCTTGCCTGCGGCGTCTATCCGGTGGTTCGTCTGACGGAGATTTTCCGCCAGAACGAGAAGAGCATGATTGTCTATAACGCTCACCAGATTAACAACGGGCGGCCGCCCAGACTCAATGCAAAGGAGAGCGATTTCTTCTTTGAACGCCAGACATATCCCTCTCAGGCAGCAGATGAGATCGTGAACCTCTGTGCCAACCGTCTGCCCAAATTCATGGGCGGGATCGATCCCATCTGGCAGATTCAGGTACTTTCGCCGACGAAAAAGGGAGAGTGCGGCGTGCGCGCCCTGAATGAGAAGCTGCAGGAGGCGCTGAATCCGCCCAAGCCCTACAAAAAGGAAAAGGTGCGGGGTGAGACGGTATTCCGTGTCGGCGACAAGGTCATGCAGACCAAGAACAACTACCGCATGACCTGGACACGCGGCTCCATCAATGATGATACCTACGATGAGGGCGAGGGCGTTTTTAACGGTGATATGGGGCTCATCGTCGATGTCGATCTGGAAGATAAGACGGTCCATGTGCTCTTTGATGATGAAAAGACGGTGATTTATGAGCCTGGCGATCTCGAAGATCTTGAACTGGCCTACTGCATTTCCATTCACAAGAGTCAGGGCAATGAATTCCCGGCAATTGTGATGCCAGCAGTTGGGGGACCGCCCATGCTCATGACCAGGAACCTGCTGTATACAGCGGTCACCCGGGCGCGCAGGCTTGTCATGATCGTCGGACGGGAATCAGCGATTGACCAGATGATCCAGAATACGCACATCATAAAGCGGTACAGTGCCCTCAAATGGCGTATCACCCAGCTTGAACAGGTTCTGCCGCACACGAAGGACTGACCTGTTCCCGGTTTCGCCTGACATCCGGGCGGAGCCGGGAAGTTTGCGCGACGCACCCAGACCAGGCAGTTTCGGGCCAATGCCATTTCAAAGCCGGACAGCGGAGCACAGGCAGCCAGATCGGTTATTGTTAATATGCCTAAAAATCACCCTGCTTTTTTTGATTGACAATCAGGATGGCAGGCATTATAATGCCCCTCGTTCGGATTGGTAGCTCAGCCGGTTAGAGCACCCGCCTGATAAGCGGGAGGTCGGTGGTTCGAGTCCACTCCAATCCATTCTTGACACCCCTTATTCCAATGCGGGATAAGGGGTATTTTTTGCCTCGCTATAAAAAGAAAAAGCCATCTGAAAACAGATGGCTTCTTAAGGGCTATTAAAACCCGAAATGCCGCTACCGCCACTTTTCCACCCACCGTCTCGGCAGGTCGGTGCCCTGCGCTCTATTTCTGCCGTCCCCTGACGTTAAAAACGGGGGCATGACATCCACAAATCGACTCCGGACTCCAGTTATGAAAATGTAGGAGAAAACTAAGCGGTTTACGAACACCCCAGGCTTTATGTCTCGCTGACGGGAGTTATTATATCAACCGTATAAGGCGCTGTCAACGGATTTTAAAAGATTTAATATTCGTAACATTTAACGTTCAATCTCCATGGCCGAAAGGGGGTGAATCCCCTCCCTGTTACTGGCCGGAATCGTTGGATGCGCCTCTCGACTTTGCGTGCGCTGTTATCCCGTCTGTCATGAGTTCGGTTCCATCCGGAAAGATCCAGATGGCCTCCACATCCGGAAGACTGTCAATAAAGGCTCTGGATGTTTCATAAGGCATGAGATAGGCAGCAGTGGAAAGCAGGTCGGCGTATCCGGAATCTTCTGCTACGATCGTTACGGCACGGTATGTATCACCCGGCATCAGCGTGTCCGGGTCAATCAGATGGCAATAGCGTACGCCGTCTACCTCGTAATAGCGCTGATAATCACCAGAGGTGACAACGGAACAGTCGGAGAGGTAGAGAATTTCGGCCACTTCGCTACCGGCAAATACCGGGCCGTCCGGGGACTGAATGCCGATTCCCCAGTTGGGCCGTCCATCAAGGGGCCCATGACCGAGCCGGACATTTCCGCCTGCACTGATGATGTACGAGGAAACATCGGTATTCTCGAGCATTTTGGCAACGATTTCGGTTGCGTAGCCTTTGGCGACGGCACCGACATCCAGCTGCAGCTCAGGATCGGCAAAGTAGACTGTCATGTTGTCGTCATCGAGAATCAGGTTATCAATGTCCGAGTGTCTTGAAGCGGATTCAAGCAGAGACATTTCCGGCAGTTCTGCCTGGCTTGGATTGGCAAAACCGCGCTCGCGATATTCATGCCAGATACCAAGCAGGTTTCCCATGGCGATATTGGTCTGACCTTCCGTTACCGAATAGTGTTTTTTTGAGAAGGTCAGCAGCGCATACAGGATGGGATCGACCTGAACGGGTTCCTTTGCAGCTCGCGCATTCAGCGTGTAAATATTGATGATGCCCTCGGATTCATAGCTGTTGTAGCGGTCATACAGCTTATGCAGATACTGGTAAAGCGCATGTACCTGTCCCGAAACACTGGCGAACGTTTCGGGGCTGTCTGCAAAGGCAATGAATGAGATGACGGTATCAAAGCAGTCGGTATAGACATCTGAATACTTTTCTGCTTTCTGACTGGTTCCGGAGGCTGCACTGGCGGATGCGGGCCAGGTGAACTGGGCAGAGACGGCCAGAACCGCAACCAGAAGCGTGAGGGATATAAACGCCTTTAGGCGGCCAATGAGCCTGGACTGACCAGGCAAATGATGCAGTATGTGTTTCATGAAACTGTCCTTCCAAACAATTGATTTGCTGCGTTGATTATAATGGATTACCGGCTTAATGGCAATGAGGATGTTCAAATTGCATTCTGGAAGGCATTGTAAGGGCCGCAGGAGGTCAGGCCATGCACTGCCTCGCAGCTTATAATGCGTAAAAAGCGCCGCTTTCCGATGAAAACGGCGTTGCCTGTTCAGGTGGACCGGCAGGTCTTTTGATGGCTCGGGTGATTCGGGACTTGTCCCGCAGAAGGGGCCGGATCTGCAACTGTGGCCGGATTGAGATGATGTGCTTTGGTGAGCAGGACCTGCTTGCAGTGGAAATAGGCTGGAATCAGGAAAAGGTTGGCCATAACCCAGGCGAGCGGGCTGGCCAGCGCGCTGCCGGTAAAGCCCAGATTGGGGATGAAAACAACACCGGCGATGATGCGTG
>JAFSZW010000276.1 GCA_017458865.1 Clostridia bacterium | reverse complement strand
GGTTTTTAAGGCCGCCGGGCAGGAGGGCTGCAAGCGGGAACGGCAGATCAGCATCATCAGCATTGTCATCCTGGTGGCCTTCCTCTTCTATATGCTCTTCCCGGGCCTGTTTGCCGACTACACCATTGAGACTGAAACCTACGCGCTCATGACGTTCTGGTCGATGCTCGGCCTGTTCTTCTTCAACGGCGTTATCCGAAAGGACCATGCCAGGAATTTCGGCAAGGCCATCATCGTCTGGATTGCCCTGCTCGCCTTCATCATCCTGATGGCGGTGATCTGGGCAGAGCGGGTAAACGAGGGCAGAGAGAACGACATTATCGAGGATATCCACCGGTATTATGAGACCGCAGATGAGCGTGACTTATCCGATGCGGATGAGAATCAGTTCCTTGCGGTCCAGCGCGAGCGGCTCCATAATTCCAATAATGCCACGGTGCTGGTCATCATGGCGCTGTTCGGTGTTTCCCTCGTGGTCATGCTCATCAACTACTTCTCAATGCAGAAATGGGAGAAAAAAGCGATAGAGGAGCGTGACCTGGCGCACACGGCCGCATTCATGGATCCCATGACCGGCGTCAAGAGCAAGCATGCGTACATGATCAATCAAAAGCAGCTTGACGCCGCGATTGAAGAGGGAACGGTGGAGGAATTCGCCGTGGTCGTCTGCGATGTGAACGGCCTCAAGGTCATCAACGACACGCTGGGTCACAAGGCGGGCGATGACTACATCATCAGTGCGAGCAAGATGATCTGCGATATCTTCCAGCACAGCCCGGTGTTCAGGACCGGCGGCGATGAGTTCGTTGTGCTCCTGATGGGACGGGACTACATCATCCGCAAAGAGCTCGTCCTGGCGCTGCATGACCGCTCAGTCGAGCACATCTCAACGAAGGAAGTTGTCATATCGGGCGGCTATTCCGATTACCAGCCCGGGGTGGATGCCAATTTCCACGCGGTACTTGAGCGGGCGGACAACCTGATGTACGAGGAGAAAAAGCTCCTCAAGGGCATGGGTGCGATTTCCCGCGAGGATGCCGAGGAGGCGGCAAAGCCCACGTTCCTGGCAGACGGGAACACGGACATTCTGCGTCTCAAGCGGTCTATCCTCATTGTAGAGGATGAGCAGATCAACCAGATGATTCTGGGCAACATGCTCGGCGACGGCTACGAGATTCTGTATGCCGCTGACGGCGTTGAGGCGATTGAGCAGATCAAGCACAACGTGAATGATCTGGCCATCGTGCTCCTTGACCTGCAGATGCCGCGGATGAGCGGCATGGAAGTGCTGCGGGTGATGAAGACGGAGAAGGAGCTCAGCGAGGTTCCGGTCATCGTGCTGACGGCAGACCAGAGCGCTGAGGTCGACTGTCTCAGGATCGGCGCCATCGACTTCATTCCAAAGCCCTATCCCTCAAGCGAGATCGTCCAGGCGCGCGTCAGCCGCTGCATAGAGCTTTCAGAAAAGCGGAGCATCATTCAGTCCACAGAGCGCGACAGCCTGACGAATCTGTTCAATCTTGACTATTTCCTGCGCTTTGTCAGGATGTACGACCAGCATTACACGGACATGCTGATGGATGCCATCGTGCTTGATGTCAACCACTTCCACATGCTCAATGAGCGGTATGGAAAGCAGTACGGTGACAGTGTGCTTGCCCGCGTCGGCAAGCGTGTGCGGCAGATCTCCCGCGAAATCGGGGGCATCGGGTGCCGTCACAGCAAGGACGTCTTCTACATCTACTGCCCGCACAGGGAAGATTATGGCGCGATCCTTGACAAGGCATCCGAGGGACTTGTTGACGAGGATGTCTCTGAGAACCGGGTGCGTCTGCGCATGGGCGTTTACGCGCAGGTGGACAAGTCCCTCCAGATCGAGCGCCGCTTCGATTATGCCAAGATCGCCGCAAACACCGTCAAGAACGGTTACTGGAAGGCCATCGGCATCTATGATACCGAGATGCACGAGGCGGAACTGTACAGGGAGCGCCTGCTTGAGGACTTCAAGCCGTCCCTTGAAAACCATGACTTCATGGTCTACTTCCAGCCCAAGTACGACATCCGTCCGGACAGGCCGATTCTGGCCAGTGCGGAGGCGCTCGTGCGCTGGAACCATCCTGAGCTTGGCATGATCAATCCGGGCGTGTTCATCCCGCTGCTTGAGGACAATGGTCTCATTCTCGAGCTGGATCAGTTTGTCTGGCGCGAGACGGCGGCGAGGATACGGGACTGGAAGGACCGTCTCGGGTATGCCGTGCCGGTCTCGGTGAACGTTTCCCGCATTGACATGCTGACGCCGAATCTCAAGAATATCTTTATGGATATCCTGACTGAATTCGGCCTCGGCACGAACGATCTGGTGCTTGAGATTACGGAATCCGCCTATACGGGTGATTCGGATCAGGTGATTACCACGGCCAAGGAGCTGCGGGGCATGGGCTTCCGCATTGAGATGGATGATTTCGGCACAGGCTACTCATCCCTTGGCATGCTCACGCACCTGCCGATCGACGCGCTCAAGCTTGACATGAGCTTTATCCGCAGTGCCTTTGGCGAGAACCGGGATGTGCGCATGATCGAGCTGATTATCGACATCGCGGATTACCTCCATGTGCCTGTCGTGGCAGAGGGCGTTGAGACCGAGGAGCAGTACATGGTGCTCAAGACCATGGGCTGCGATCTGGTCCAGGGCTATTACTTCTCAAAGCCGGTGCCGCCTGAGGCATTTGACCGCTTCCTGACTGAGCGCGAGGGGATGAAGGATCATGTGCCCGCAGTAGACCGGAAGACCTGCATGAGCATCTCCAAGGCACTGACCAGTGATTTTGAGAGCATCTACTATGTGGACCTGCTCACAGACTTTTATCTCGAATTCCATATGACCAGGGACGGCGATCTCGAGATTCGGCCGGCCGGCACGGATTTCTTCGGAGAGGCCCGGGAGACGCTGCTCAGGGACGTGTGCGATGATGAGCGGGAAAAGGTCAGAATGGCCACCGAAAAAGCCAGCATCATGGAGTGGGTTGGAAAAGAGGAGGCCGTCGAGCTGTCATTCCACATGCAGAGAAGCGGCAAGTCCGTGCCATATTCCATCCAGACCATCAAGACGCGCGAGAGTGACAATCCCCACATTGTCATCGGCGTGAAGCAGGAATAAACCGCCGCGGCTCACCGACCTAAAGTCCAGGCACCGCATCACTGCTGTTGTCATTTGCCCTGCCTGTACCTGGCAGGGCTTTTTGAGCGCTCAAAAACGCCATCCCGGTGCTTCGTCGTTTGCCAATCCCCTGCTAAAGCGCGGCACACGGGTCTGGCCTTTCATGACAGGGCTTCCAGCGCCAGAACTGTATATGGTCAGGTTACATCCCGGTCCGGGAACCACACGCTGATGCCGGCACTGTTTTCACCATAAACGGCCTGGCAAAAGCGTTTCCACACGGAAGCGTCCGGATGCAGGCAGGCCGCTCAGCTCCTGATATGCGTGCACTTGCGCATGTTTGATGCACTGAACGGGGAAACCGCGAAAGAGAGGTTGACGGTGTCATCCGTTTGTGATTTAATCACGGGGAGGCAGATCGGCGGTCTGCCGGAATGACGGATTATGGAGGGAGAATTGGATATGGATTTGATTCCGAGCTTTTCTGTAGACCATACAGCGATTGTTCCCGGCATTTTTATCAGCCGGGTCGACCAAATCGGGAAAGAACTGATCACCACGTACGATATCCGGGTGCGCAAGCCGAATGTGGAGCCGGCCATTGATGTGGGCGCCATGCACTCGCTCGAGCACCTCATTGCGACGTATCTTCGAAACGATCCGGTATGGAAGGATGAGGTCATCTACTGGGGACCCATGGGATGTCTGACCGGATTCTATCTTATTCTCAAGGGAAACCGGCCGTCAAAGGACATCTATGATATCCTGCTGGCTGCGTTCAGGTCTGTTGAGAACGCGGAGGAGGTGCCAGGCGCAATGGCAGAGAACTGCGGCTTTTATCTCATGCACAATCTTGGCTTGGCCAAATACTATGCGGCAGGATTTGTCGACTATCTCACCGCAAACAAGGACAGGCCGGAGATCTTCGAGTATCCGAAAACGGAACGCCCTGTGACGGATGACGGCCGGAATTTCTTTGACTCTTAATTGAGAGATATCAGACTGCGGAGGCAAAAGCCTCCGTTTTTTTGTTGCCATTCGAATCTCAATAATGTATGATGTAGTCTGTACCCCGGATTCGGGGGTAAACAGGCAGTTCTGAGACAGTGAAGAGGAGTTAAGGCGGTGATGAGATGCGTATTCTTCTGGCAGAGGATGAAAAGCGGATGGCTGCAGCACTGGTGGCCATGCTCAGACAGGAAAAATACGATGTGGATCATATGGCGGATGGGGCATCTGCGCTTGCGGCACTCAAAAGCGGCATCTATGATATTGCCGTTCTTGATGTGATGATGCCTGAAATGAACGGATTTGATGTTGCCCGGCAGGCAAGGCTCAGCGGCATAAAAACGCCCATTCTGATGCTGACTGCAAAGAGCCAGCTGGATGATAAGGTGACCGGCCTTGACAGCGGTGCGGACGATTATCTGACCAAGCCCTTTCAGACGAAAGAGCTGCTGGCCAGACTGCGCGCACTGGGGCGGCGCAGTGCGTCTTTTCAGGACGGGAAACTGAAATACGGCGATCTGTCCCTGGATACGGCGTCCGCAACGCTCACGTGCGAGCAAACCGGACAGAGC
>JAFSZW010000275.1 GCA_017458865.1 Clostridia bacterium | reverse complement strand
CACATGCATCTGATCGCGCCGCTCAACTGCCGGGTCCCATTCCTTGTCAAGCAGTGCCACGATGGGCAGGCCGTTCAGTTCATGATTTCGTACCGGCTGCGTCTGATCCGGGAAATCAGCATAACTGTAACTCTCAAAAATCCGACTCGCCATCTGTCACATACCCCACCATCCGGCCGGGGCGCAGCCGTCTGATCCAGTTCTTCATTTCAGGCGAGGGCTGGATGTAGACTTTCAGCCATTTCCCGCTTTCCTCGCCCACGCCCCTCAGGAACATGACATCGCAGATATCATTCGGATCATGTGCCGAAACATCATAAACAATCCGTTTGGGTTCCGCCCGGCTCGTCTCCGCCTCAAGTTCGCTGAGCGCCTGAGAATCCTCCGGCGCCATCAGCTCAAGATTCTTCAGTTCGAGCTCCACAAACAACTCGGTTTTCGGGCGTGACCTGAATCCGCTGATACGCGTCACATGAATGGTCGTCCCTTCAAGCGTATACTGATAGGTTACCTTGGCAGATCCATACACATACCATGCAAACATCAGGGTGGAAACGGCCAGCATGCCCCACCAGAATCCCGCAAGCGTTCCGATTATCGTAAAAAGCAGCACGCAGAAATAGAGCATGAACCGGATCACCTGGATATACCCGGGAACCTTGCGCTGCACAATCTGGGTATAAAGGATGTAACTCTGTTGCTGCTGATCCTGCTGTTCCATTCAAAGCCCTCACTCGTCCGGGGAAAATCTCCCCACTTTGCAGATCCGGTCAGGCCCGGATCTGTTTCTGTTCCATCTGCAAACTCACATTTACCCGCCAGTCCAGTTTCCTGGCGCTTTCAGGGCAGATTACTGGCTGCTTCTGGCCACATCTATTGCCTGATTCCATGCAGCAACCGTCTCTGGCCGCTCCGGCGCACCGCAGACACCGCACGGGCTCAGCTCTGTATAGGGATACCGCGAGAGATCTCCATACGTGATCCCGGTCAGCGGCAGGTATGTGCTCTTTACGCTCTGGCATCTCGCCAGCGTATGGTATTTGACGCCGCCCTTTGGATTGTAGTACATCGGCGTCTCCGCAGCGGTTACCGGCAGCTTGCGGCCGTCGTCGTCCCAGACGATGATCTTTACGTTTTTCTGTCCCTTCAGGTTGTTCCACAGCCACAGGTGATTATATCCGTCCTCGTTCTCGACGCGCTGCACCCGGATGCAGCCATGGGACGCTTTCGTGCCGAGTGCGTTCTCACACCGCGTAAAGTCTTCCTTTCCTGTCTCTGTCCCGTCCGGCACAAAGATGGACGGCACAAGATGCAGAAGGTCCCCACCGTTAAACCGGATGGCATAATTGCACCAGAGTTCGCCAGCCCAGAATCCACCGGTCCATGAGCAGAGAAAGAACTCGCCGCATGCGGTTTCATTGAAATCCTCATTCTGGCCCTTCGTTGTTCCGGTCGAAATGAGCAGCGTCGTCACCAGGTGCCCTTCCTTGTACAGATACAGCCGCTGGGTCATCTTGTCCACGATGATGCCGTACGTCTGGTTAGGCGTCACCGTCTTGATCCGGCGCCCCCTGACCCAGCCCTGTTCAAGCTCATCACAGTCGTTGTATGCCTCAATTTTGACCCATCCATCCTGCTCCTCAAGCACGTGGACCGCCACGGATGTCCCATAGAAATAGCCGCGGTGCTCGTCATTCGTCTTCTGTTTGCCATTGGGCCCGGTGGACAGGTAAACCTTGGTAGTCGGTTCCACATCGAGCACCGTAACCGGCGCCGTCAGCCGTGCCCAGGCGGTTGCCTCATCCATAGGATCGAAATCGCCAAACCAGGAATTTTCAATGGCCTCCTTGGCCGCCGCGATCATCCTGACAACCTCTGCCTGGGCTTTTAAAGCTGCTTTTTCCTCTGCTTCCTGCAGACGGACTTTAATCTCCTCGGCCATTTTCTGCCAGGTGATATAATCCGCGACGCCCGTCTGTTCGAGGCCTACTGCTTTCTGGAACTCCCGGCATGCCTTCTCCGTTGCCTTTCCATACTTGCCGATAGCCTCGCCGCTGTAGTAGCCAAGCGTAATCATGCTTCGCTGGAAATAGACCACATCAGAACCTGACATGCCTTTTTCAAGCCGCCTGCCAACCAGTCCTTCTGTCATAACGCCGTATCCCCGGATGGAATCATCATCCAGGCGGTAAGTATAACGTGCAACATTGGTCGGCGTAATGCCAAGTGCCTTGTTGTTTCCCTCTATCGTATGAATCAGGATGGTCCCGTCTGAATCCTGCGTCAGGAATTCCACAATACCTGTATGATCAAGCCGGTTATAGGCATACCATTCCAGATAGATCAGGTCACCTGGCTGGGGCACATATGGGCGGTCTGCAACAGAAACCCCGTCCGTCACCCAAAACTGTCCTTCCTCGCCGCGCAGGCCGCCGTTGACGGTAATATACCGTCCCCGCTCCCTGTACCAGGTTGCCCCCTGATCGCAGCTTGTCTGCAGCGGATATGCGTCCCCCAGCATGCTGAATCCGTAGAGTTCATCCGCCGTATTCACGCACCAGGAAATAAACTCTGAGCAGTACTCGCCATAGGCATTCCCGCCCCACTCGCCGTACTTGGTATATCCGCCTTTTGTCGCCTGATAGCCGAGTTCCCCGACGGCAACTGATAAAAGTGCCTCTGTCCGCTGATCCGCATAGGCCGCACCACATAAAAGCGTGCAGATCACCACAAGCAGACAAAAGCACATAATGCTCTGTCGTACAGCCGCTTTCCGCATTTTACATCTCCATTCCTGTCAGATTCGGTCACCAAAGCCCATCCACTGGCCCGCCCGGGCCAAAGACATGCGCATTTGTCATTCCATT
>JAFSZW010000027.1 GCA_017458865.1 Clostridia bacterium | reverse complement strand
GTGAACGCGTCCATGGTGAAGCCGGGGGCTGTCGTGATTGATGTCGGCATTAACCGGGAGGACGGGAAGCTGTATGGCGATGTATCCGCGGATGCCTTTGAAACAGCGGGTTATATGACGCCGGTACCGGGCGGAGTGGGTCCCATGACCGTTGCAATGCTGCTCAGCAATACACTCGATATTGCGGAACGCCAGCGAGGCTGATATGGTTTTTTCGGTATCGCAGATCAACGAATATGTGCATAGATCCCTTCAGATGGATCCGCTCCTGTCTCAGGTTGAGGTTCGGGGTGAGATCAGCAATCTGAAATTTCACCAGTCGGGCATTCTCTTTTTCACACTGAAGGACGAACAGGCTGCCCTGTCGTGCATGATGTTCCAGGCAGATGCACAGAGACTCAGGAGCCGGCCCTTTGAAGGCATGCGGGCAACTGTATCAGGCAGCATCTCCCTGTATGTGAAAAACGGACAGTTTCGCCTGACGGCCAGGAACATCAGGGCAGATGGTCTGGGAATCCTGTATGAACGGCTGCAGATACTGACGGAAAAGCTGAGCCGGGAAGGACTCTTCGCTGCTGAACGGAAACAGCCTCTGCCAGAGGTGATTGATACGTTGGGCGTTGTGACCTCGCCGACCGGCGCAGTTATCCATGATATCATCAATGTGTCCATGCGGCGCAATCCGCATACGCAGCTGCTGCTCTGTCCGGTGCGCGTTCAGGGAAACGGTGCAGCGGAGGAGATTGCGGCAGCCATTGAGCTGCTTGACAGTATAGAGCGTGTCAGCGTGATCATCGTCGCACGGGGCGGTGGGTCCATAGAGGATCTCTGGGCATTCAACGAGGAGATTGTGGCACGCGCCTGCGCCAGGTGCAGCACGCCGATTGTTTCGGCCATCGGACATGAGACGGACAATACGCTCTGTGATCTTGCCAGCGATATGCGGGCGCCGACACCATCTGCTGCGGCAGAGCTTGCCGTACCGCGGCTTGATGTGCTGCAGCAGCAGGTTGAGCATGTCTGTGGGCAATTGACACTGGCAATGCGTACCCGGCTGCAGCAGGAGAGAAACCGGCTGTCTGTCTGTACGGCGCGGATGCGTCTGCTTAATCCGAAGGATAAAATGCGGGAACGCCGGGCACTGCTGACAAAGGAAAAGACGAATCTGGAACGGGCCATGCGGGCCAGACTGGACAGGGAAAAGAGTTTGCTGGCGCTGTCCTGTACGGTGCTCAAGCAGCAGCATCCCCGCAGGCGGCTGATGGAGGCCAGACGGCGCCTCAGTCAGCGCACGGTTCAGATGAAACGCGAAATTGAGCGCAGGATTACTCTCGAGAAGCAGCGTGTGCATCATCAGGTGCGGGAACTGACGCTGCTCAGTCCTTATGCGGTGCTGAAACGGGGATATGTCATTGTGGAAGATGCGGGCGGACGGCCTGTCTCAACAACAGCAGAGCTCAATCCGGGCAATACGGTGCGCATGCTCTTTGCAGACGGTGAAGCCAGTGCGGCGGTAACGTCTGTGACCAGGCAAGGAGAATAGAAAATGGCAGGGACAAAGAAATACTGTAAGTCATTTGAGCAGGAAATGAGCTCGCTCAGCGGAATGACGGAACGTCTCAGCAGCGGTGAACTGACGCTGGAGGAGTCCATGCGCGTTTATGAGGACGGCATGAAGCTGGCGGATAAGCTTGCAAAGGACCTGACGGCACTTGAGGCGCGTCTTGAGCAGATTGACATCAAGACCTGCGCAATTGGGCCGATGGAAGAGAAGGAAGAGGGAACGGAAAATGTCGGAACGGTATGATCAGGTCTACGATGTCTATCGGCAGCGGCTTGAGCAGACACTTGAGCGGATCCTTCCCTCTGAAACCGAACTGTTTGCAGATGAGCAGATCCCACAGCTCCTGGCCGATGCGATGCGCTACAGTCTCCTGGCCGGCGGGAAGCGGGTGCGGCCCATCATCCTCCTGGCTACGACGGAAATGCTGGGGGGCAGCATAGAGGAGGCGCTGCCGGTGGCGGCTGCGCTCGAAATGATCCATAACTATTCGCTGATCCACGATGATCTCCCCGGCATGGATGATGATGATATGAGGCGCGGCCGGCCGACCAACCACAAGGTTTATGGCGTAGGACAGGCGATTCTGGCCGGCGACGGCCTTCTGAATCTGGCGTATGAGACCATGTTAAAGAATGCGCTTCTCTATCCGGACCATGCCGCATGGCATCTGAAAGCCATCCGGGAGATCGCAGTACGGGCGGGCGTGACCGGCATGATTGCCGGCCAGTGCATAGACCTGATAAGTGAACACATGGAGCCTGACTTTGACCGGCTTCGCTACATAGACCGCCATAAGACGGCGGATCTGCTGACTGCCCCGCTCATGGCGGCAGCTGCGCTCAGCGGCGCCTCAGACAGTCAGTGCGATGCGCTGCGCACATTCGGAACCAATATCGGCATCGCATTTCAGATAGATGATGATCTCCTGGACATTGAGGGCGATGCGGCGCTGCTTGGAAAAGCGACAGGTATGGATGCGAAAATGGGCAAAATGACCTGGCCGGCTTTTGCAGGCGTGGACGGGGCAAAAGCCGAGTCAGCGGCACTGTGGACAGCGGCAGAACGTTCACTGGACGCCTTTGGCGAGCGTGCCTGGTTCCATCTGGAGTTTGCCCGGGCACTGTCCAGACGAAAGTATTGATTTGAGAAACAGTGCTGAGGCGGAAGACCGTTTAAAACCGGATCGCCGGAGTTGACAGCCTGCAGGACGGAATATACCGTTATTGAATGAGCTGAGTGAGGGACCAGAAGGAACCCGCATATGGACCGATTGAGGAGGAACTGACGTTGAGGAATTTCTTCGGAATATTTTTTAGCAGGTATATTCTGGCCGGCCTCGTTGCATGGACAGCTGCCCAGTTGATCAAAACATTACTGACATTGTTTATGACCAAGAAATTTGACTCCTCAAGATTGCTTGGGTCAGGCGGTATGCCCAGTTCCCATTCGGCCATGTCAGTGGCACTCATGACGACAATCGGTCTCAGGGTTGGATTTGATTCGGCTGTTTTTGCCGTCGCGATGGCCTTTGCCTGCGTCGTCATGTATGATGCAGCCGGTGTCCGCCGCTCGACCGGCAAGAATGCCGCGACACTGAACCAGATCCTGGATATGCTGAGCGGCGAGGGATATATGTCGGATGAGGAGAGACTGAAAGAGCTGGTCGGGCACACGCCGCTGCAGGTGGTAGCAGGCGCGCTGCTGGGCATTCTCATCGGATACCTCTTTGGAACAGTCAGTATTCAGGCGTAACCGTGCAAATGGCACGGCTGCCTGCTCAATGAAGACGATCAAATATGATGCGGGGAGGTGAACCTTGTGACTATTCTTCCAACCATTACAGGTCCGGCAGATGTAAAAAAGCTGACGCTGGAGGAATGTGATCAGCTTGCCAGGGAGGTTCGTCAGTGCATCATAGATACGGTTTCCCATCAGGGAGGCCATCTGGCATCCAATCTCGGGATAGTCGACCTGACGATTGCACTGCATCGTTCATTTGACAGCCCCCGGGATCAGATGGTTTTTGATGTCGGGCACCAGGTTTATACGCATAAGCTGCTGACCGGACGGCTTGACATGTTCAAAACGCTCAGGTCCTATCATGGCATGAGCGGTTTTCCGTGCCAGGCAGAGAGTGAACACGATCTGTTTGATACCGGCCATTCGTCCACGTCCATTTCCATGGCGCTCGGCCTTGCCAGGGCCAGGGATCTGAAAGGCGGGGACTATCATGTGGTTGCCATTGTCGGTGACGGCGCGCTGACCGGCGGTGAGTGTTACGAGGCTATGAATGACGCCGGGCAGGGACATACAAGGCTCATTGTCATTCTCAATGACAATGAGATGTCCATTTCAAAGAATGTTGGCGCCCTGTCCAAGTACTTTAAAAATCTGCGCGCCAGCGCATCCTGGTATGGCGGCAAAAAGCGCATCAAGGCAAGGATGCAGAAGATCCCGCTGATTGGCAGACCGCTTGCGAAAGTGAGCGAGAACATCATGAACATGGTCAAGTCGGTAACAACCGGCGGCGAGCTTTTCGAAGCGCTGGGTTTCCGGTATCTTGGACCATTTGACGGCAACAATATAGAGGAAATGAGCAGGGTGTTCGAGGAAGCGAAAGCCATCACGGACATGCCTGTGCTGATTCATATTGTGACCATTAAGGGAAACGGCTATGATCTGGCAGAGACACAGCCGGAGCGCTTCCATGGCATAGCGCCTTTCCGTGTGGAAACAGGTCTCAAGCGCGGCCTCAAGCCATCCAAGAGCGCGGCAAACTGTGCTGGTGCCATCTTGGTTCGCATGGCGTCCGAGGATGAGCACATTCTGGCGGTAACGGCTGCCATGTCAACAGGAACCGGTTTGAGTGAATTTGCCAAGTATTTCCCGGATCGTTTCTTTGATGTCGGCATTGCTGAGCAGCACGCGGTCAGTCTTTGCGCAGGCATGGCCCGCGGCGGATTCAAGCCGTTCTTTGCAGTCTATGCAACCTTTTTCCAGCGTGCATATGACCAGATGATCCATGATGTCTGCCTGCAGAATCTGCCGGTCTGTATCCTGGCAGACCATGCCGGACTGGTAGGCGATGACGGGAAGACGCATCATGGCGTGTTTATCACACCAATGTGTCTGGCAATGCCCAATCTGATTTATCTGCAGCCCAGGGACAGCGAGGAGCTTGAGCAGACCATGCGCGCTGTTCTCCATGCAAACAGACCCTCTGTCATCGCCTATCCCAAGGAGCAGATTGAACCGTATGCCTCCGATATCCACGGACGGTCCTTTGAGATCGGACACTGGCAGATGCTGCGGGACGGCGGGCATATCGCCATATTGGCTACAGGCAGGATGACAAAGCATGCAGTCGAGGCATCCGATATCCTTCGGGATGAGGGCATAGAGGCAGCGGTGATTGACTGCTGTTCCCTCAAGCCTATGGATATTGAAATGCTGCGCGAACTGGATGCACGGAAACTGCCGATGGTGACTGTTGAGGAAGGTCAGCTACAGGGCGGTATGGGCAGCGAGATTGCCCGGCTCTGCGCTGAACAGGGCATTCAGATCCCACGGCTTATGATGGGCATCGGCGATCACTTTGTGACGCATGGCGCAATGCCGCTGATTCTGGCGGAATGCGGCCTGATGCCGGATCAGATCGCGACGAGGATCAGGACATGCCTGGCAGATACTGATGCCGGTGCAAAACCGGATCCTGAGCAGGTGAGAAAGCAGACTGCATAAGAGCAGATTTCCGGATTAAGTCTGGAGATATGGTCATGATCAGGATATGAACAGGGAGGAAACATGCCGGACAAGCAGAAAATGCGCGCGGATCTTGCGCTGGTTGCCAGAGGCCTGGCCCCCAGTCGTGAACGGGCGCAGGCCATGATTATGGCCGGGGATGTCTACCTGGACGAGGTTCAGGTGCGCAAGGCATCTGTGCCTGTTGATGAGACAGCAAATCTGATCGTCCGGCAGCCCAAACTGATTTTTGTCAGCCGCGGTGCCCTGAAACTGAAAAAGGGACTTGAGGTGTTCGGTGTGGATCCCACCGGCATTACGGCCATGGATCTTGGCGCGTCCACGGGCGGATTTACGGATGTGCTCCTGCAAAATGGCGCGGCACATGTCTATGCGATTGATGTCGGATACGGTCAGCTCGACTGGAAAATTCGCAACGATCCCCGGGTGACCGTAATGGAACGAACAAATGCCCGGTATCTGACGCCAGCAGACCTGCCGCTGCATCCGACGCTGGGCGTCATGGATGTTTCCTTTATTTCCATTACCAAGATACTGCCGGCCGCGTTTGCCATTCTTGGAAATGCGGGGCAGATGATTACGCTGATCAAGCCCCAGTTCGAGGCGGGACGTGACCGGGTCGGCAAAAAAGGCGTCGTACGGGATGCCACTGTGCATGCGGATGTGATTCGGGAAGTGTTGTCGTTCCTTGAAACGGAAACTGACTGGCACTGCAGGGCGCTGTCCTTTTCGCCCATTCGCGGGCCTGAGGGGAATATCGAGTTCCTGGCGCATCTATTGCCTGGCAGAGGCGGAATCGGTCCGCAGGACGGGATCATTGCGCAGGTTGTGAACGAGGCGCACCAGGCACTGGAGAAAGAGGCATGATGTGAACATCTTCTTTTATGTAAACTGGAAAAAAGAGAATGTGCGCCCCGTTGTAGATGAATGGATAGCTGCTGTAGAGGAATTGGGTTTGACACTGCTGCTGCGGGAAACAGACGCAGCATTTGTGCCGCATCTGTCTGGCAATATCAGATTTGTGCCGCAGCCGACGCCGGCTGATACGGATGCTGTTGTGACATTTGGCGGCGACG
>JAFSZW010000274.1 GCA_017458865.1 Clostridia bacterium | reverse complement strand
TCTGGTTTGCACTGAACCTCGTTTTTACAGCAAACTATCTGATCTGGCGTATTTTCTATACGATGCCGATTCCCGGACATCCGGTCTCCATCATCGTCTGTCTGGCCCTTCTGTTCTTTGAGTGCACGGGTCTGTTGGAGCAGTACATCCATTTTAAGTCGATGTCGGAAATGCGGGATTACGCAAAACCGGATATTCCGCTGGAGCTTTATCCGGACGTTGATTTCTTCATCTCCACGTACAATGAGGATGAAGAGCTGCTGACAAAGACGATTAATGGATGTCTCAACGTCGACTATCCGGATCTCGATAAGGTGAACATCTATATCTGTGATGACGGCAACAGGCCGGCTATCGCGGAGTTCGCCAAGAAGTTCGGTCCGCGTATCCATTATCTGCACCGGAACAACCACGACGGCAAGAAGGCCGGCAACATCAACCACTGTACGCGGCATACCACCTCTCCGTACATTATTACGCTTGATGCGGACATGATTGTGCAGAGCCGTTTTCTCTACGAGATTATACCGTATGTCGTTGACGCGGAACTCAAAAACGTGAATCTGCCCAAAGACAAACGGATGCCCCTTGGTTTCATCCAGACACCGCAGGCGTTCTACGACCTTGACCTGTTCCAGTACAACCTGTATCTGGAGAATGATATCCCGAACGAACAGGACTTCTTCCACCGCGGCATTCAGGCTGCGAAAACCAGCTCAAACTCGGTTATTTACGCAGGCAGTAACACGCTCATCTCAAGGCGTGCCATGAATGCCATTGGTGGATTCTACACCGAGTCCATCACGGAGGACTTTGCGACCGGCTGTCTGATGCAGCAGAACGGATTCGTCTGCCTGGGCACCGGTGATCCTTTGGCCTCCGGACTGTCGCCGAACACGCTGCACTCGCTGATCCGTCAGCGCGTCCGTTGGGGCCGTGGCGTTATTGATACCGCCAAGAAGCAGCATATCTTCTCGATTCCGGATCTTTCTTTCATCCAGAAACTGATGTACTGGGAGTCGATGTTCTACTGGTATGCACCGGTGAAACGACTCATTTACATCTTCTCGCCGATGCTTTACGCGACCTTTGGATTTGAGGTCATGCGATGTACGCTGCCGCAGGTCCTCATGTTCTGGCTGCCTATGTACATCGTGAGCGCCATCTCGCTAAAGCAGGTCAGCGGCGAGGTCCGATCCAACAAGTGGACGGCTATTTACGAGACGGCCATGTTCCCGTTCATGTTGATCCCGATTCTGCTTGAAACCTTTGGTTTCTCACTTTCCGAGTTCAAGGTTACGGTCAAGAGCCGTGTCAAGCAATCCGGGCAGGACAATCTGGTGTACATGATGCCGATGCTCATCCTGCTGACGCTGTCTATCATAGGCATCGCGCGGTCTATCTGGATTATCCTGTCGACCAACTCCATCGGCCTGGGTGTCATTGTATTCTGGATGATCTATAACCTGTATATCATGCTCATGAGCCTGTTCTTTGTTGCAGGACGCGGTATTTACCGAAGCGCGGAACGTGTTACGGTTTCGCTCCCGGCAAAACTGATTGTCCGCGGCAAGGAATACGACTGCAGGACGGTTAACATTTCTGAGAACGGCTGCGCCGTCATGATGGATGATCCGCATCTGATCAATACGGAGGACGCCTACATCATCATTGATGACCGCAAGTATCATACGCGGGCAAAGCTGCATCCCATCCGTGTTTCGCAGCGGCGTTCAAGGGTCAACGGCAAGCCGGTGTCTCGCTGGGAGTACGCGTTCTCCTTCACGGATATCCCTGAGGAGCGCGGCTTTGAGAACCTCTGCGGCATTCTGTATGACCGTGTTCCGACGCATGCTGAGACGATCAAGAGCAACAACCTTTACAAGGAGCTCAACAGGAACTTTGCTCAGCGCCAGGACGCCTCCGCATTTATGGCCCGTTCTCTGCCGAGAATCATCATGAATACCGAGGTCAAGACTGAGGAAATGCGCGAGCCGCTGGTCATGCGTGACTTCAACTATCAGTTTATGGCGTTTACCACCAAGGGCATTATGCCGCGTCATATAACGTTTGAGGTCGAGGGCATTACGATTCAGTGTGCACGCGACAAGACGCTCAAGTACGCAACGCTCTACCGGGTTGAGGACATGGATCACCTCTATACCTCCCAGGATGTGGCGGATAAGATCATGAACTGGATGATCGCCCACTCAGAGGGCGAGGTACGGCGGGCTGCCACTGACCGTGTCTTTGGTCAGGAGTTCAATGAGACAGCAGCTGTCATGGCATATTAAATCAGGGATCCCTGCATCCGCAGGGATCATTTTGCAGGCCCTGATGCATGTCCCGTTCAACTCTCACGCCTCACGCGGAACTTGCCTGCTCTGGAAAAACCTGCTTGCCAGAAACGGGTGGTGAGTGTACAATAGTCCATGTAGACTTGCCGGCCTGGGAGAAAAACAGGCTGTGGACTGTTTCCGGCGGCATTGCACTTGAAAACAGAGTGAATCGGGAGGAGATTATATGGTAAGCATTTCCAATGGCGAACTGACAGTTGTGATTTCGGAAAAGGGTGCTGAGCTCCAGTCAGTCAGGGGCAAGGACGGACATGAGTATATGTGGCAGGCAGACCCGGCGTTCTGGCCGAGCCATGCGCCGATCATGTTCCCGATCTGCGGCGGACTGAAAGAGGATGCCTATTATCTGGACGGGAAACGCTACACGATGACGAAACATGGTTTCGCCAAGCTGTGTGACTGGCAGGTTGAGGAAGCGGCTGCTGATTATGCGGTCTTTGCGCTCAGCCAGAAACATGAGGGATTCCCGTTTGATTACATTTTCAGAGCGAAATTCGCACTGGACGGGAATAAACTGGCGATCTCCTTTACCGTTGAGAACAAAGGGGATGTACCGTTCTGGTACGGCATCGGTTCGCATGAGGCATATGCGACGCCGGGCGGACTTGAGGGCTGCACCATCGTGTTCGATCAGGAAGAAGTGCTGGCCGACTATGTGCTTGACGGCAATCTGATCAAGCCGGAACCGGTCATTATGGCAGAAAATGCAAAGGAACTGCCTCTTAAGACGGAGTACTTTGCAGTGGATGCACTGGTCTTCCCGACACTGAAGAGCCGCGCGGTTACCTTGGTTAACAGCAACGATTCCCACAAGGTGCGTGTCGAGTATCCTGATGTGGATGTGCTGATGCTGTGGACAAAGCCCGGTGCGGATTACATCTGCATTGAGCCCTGGTCCAATGCGCCGGACTACACCAATACGGATATGCAGATTGAGCATAAGCCCGGCTGCATCTGCCTCAAGTCGGGTGAGAGCAATACGGTCACCCATACGATTTCGTTTATCGCTTAAATCAAAAAAGGGCATGCCAGGCATGCCCTTTTCTGGAGATGGATATCACGGTACATAAAAAAGCTTTTTCCCCAAAAGGGGAAAAAGCCTGTAAATCAGGTTTTACTCCGGCTGGATGGAAGCGACCATGCAGGATGCAAGGGTTTCGAACGTTTCGTTGGTCATGGGATACAGGCCCAGCATAAACACTTCACCGCTTTCGACGAGAAAGGCAACGTAGCGTGTATCGGGGTCATCAGGCGTGGTATAGGTCAAGACCCCTAGGCCATTGAGAATGGCGACCTCAACGTCTTCGCTTGACTTGCTGATTTCATCTGCCAGTTCAGTGATATCATCATACTTGCCGTCAATAAGCATGGCGACCATGCCAGCGCTGCCGTCTTCGTTGCCATACAGATCAATAACGCCGGATGCCCTGGATTCATCATCAACCTCATATTGAACCATAATGTCGGGCATCCACATCTTGACGGCAACATCGTCAAAGGTGATGAAGTTGGTGCCATAACCCAGGCTGGCAACATCGGCCTCATAATCGGCCCAGTTGATCTCAGGAACCTCTTCCTCTGCGAAAGCAGCGGACAGGCTCATGACGAGTAGAAGTACAGTGATAACGGAAATCAGTTTTTTCATTCTTCGGATCCTCCACAATCAGTTGAACACTAAGGAGCTGAATGGTGCCGGACTGTTATCCCGGTATGCCCCCGGGAAATGGGGAACATATTCATCAGCTGCCTCAGGTTCCTGTAATACTGTGTCGATTATAGTTATCCAGAACAATAAAACAAGTCCTCTGGGACAAGCGGCAGGTATTTGTGACAAGAGGTGAGAATATACACTGCACGATACAGTCAGTTGAAATAAACGGCAGAGGGAGCTGTTTCATGAATATTGCCATTGTCGAGGATTTACAGGAGGACCGTCAGCATCTTGAAGCGCTGCTCAGGAATTATGCTGCGATAAACGGTCTTGATATGGAATTTCAGCACTTTATAAGCGCTGAAGAGTTGCTCCGGAATTACCGGCCAATGCGCTATTCTATCATCTTCATGGATATCTATCTGGGCGGGATGACGGGCATTGAGGCGGCTGAGGAGATCCGAAAGACAGATAACGATGTGGTTCTGATTTTTGCCACAACGAGCAGGGCACACATCGCGGATGCCATGCATGCCTTTGCTACCTCCTATATCATGAAACCCTGCGACATGAAAGAACTGTTCAGGACACTCGATTTTGTGCTCAGACGAAAGACGGAAACAGAGGTCAGGCGGCTTGCTTTTGTGTCAGAGAAAAGGGAACATAGCCTGAAACTTTCTGAGATTCTCGCCATGGAGAGCGATGGGAACTATCTGACGATTGTGGGTACAGGCGGCATTTACCGTGTGCGGATGACAATGGCTGCCGCTCAATCTTCACTTGATGACAGGTTTCTGCTGATCCTGAAAGGAATCATAGTCAATCTTGATTATGTGGCTGATATAGTGGATGGACAGTGTGTTATGGCGGATGGGCACCGGTATCCGATCAATGTGAAAAAGCACAGGGAGATCCGGCAGATCTGGCAGAACTACATCTTCAATAAAACGAGAAATGAAAGCAGTTCCGGAGGCGTGCAGGTATGGTAAATATGATGCTGACCTATCTGGTCTATGTACCGGCAGCAATAATGTGTATGCTGCCGATGCGAAACCAGAAACGGTATGGACTGCTGCAGACATCTGCTGTTTTTATAGTAGTGCTCCTGTTTCTTATGCTTGGCGGCGTGTATCTGGATACGGAATTCAAGCTCGGCTCCAATACGCTTACAGGCCCGGAGCTTTTGATCTTCCTGGTCATATATATCTGGTGTCTCAAGTGCCATGTCAGCAAGGCGCTGGCGGTGTTTGCCTCTGTAACGGCACTGATATCAATACTGTCCAACTATGCGATTCTGTTTGATGCCTTCGAGAATCCCACACTGGGTGCTGATTCATTTACGCTGGAGTATTCGCTTGCTCAGGCTGTTTTGACGACACTGGTTGTGTTGCTTTTTGCCTGGCCGTGGAGGAAATTTGGGAGCCGCCTGATCGACCGCCTTGAACTGCACAATGTCTGGTATATGACGCTCCCGTTTTCCCTGGTTTTGATCGCTATCAACCTGTTCCTCCGTCCGATCAAATATGAGACCGTCCATTTCAACAATGTGGCAACGTCAATTTTCATGATTGCGACTGCACTGCTGGTGATTTGGGTGATGATGCATGTAATATTCTACTTCATCGTCTCCAGCATTCTGAATGCGGCCGAGATTGAGCGGAAAAACAGAATTCTTGCGATGCAGGAAAGCCAGTTCCTTTCCCAGCAGCGGTACATGCAGACGACATCGAAGGCTCGACACGACTTCAGACAAAGCATCCGCGTGATTACGGGGCTTTATGACAAGGGAGATTATGAAGCGCTCGGGGAATACCTGCATGAATTTGAGGAGCATGTGCCCCAAAATGAATTCAGCGAGTACTGCAAAAACGTCGCACTGAATGCGGTGCTGAACTATTATGCGCACACAGCGGTTCAGTACGGAATCGGCTTATTCCTGAACATTGACATTCCTGAGCACATTCCGGTCAGCGATGTCGACCTCTGCATCATTGTCGGAAACATTCTCGAAAATGCGATCACAGCATGTCAGCGGGTGGAAAATGGGAAGATCTATCTGAACATCGTGACGAAATATGACACGATGCTTTACATTGTTGAAACGAACGATTTTGACGGGATCGTGAACCGGGTAAAGGGTCAGTATCTGCCGATGAACAGGAACGGGCATGGACAGGGACTTTCCTCTGTGAAATCCATTGCTGAGCGGTACGATGGCACAACCCAGTTTACCCATAAGGGGAAAGAGTTCTACAGCAATGTATCCCTGCGCATCAGCAAGGCGCCAGACTCGCGAAAGCCGTCCGGTTAATCGCCCAAATGAACTGTCGCTGCAAGTTGCTTTGACTCTTGGACTGGAAAGGCCAGCTCACTGTATCTGCATAATCACGGCAAAAGAAGAAGCATCCGGATGGCTGCAATTTCGGTAATGCCTGTGTTCAAATAACACAATGTCCCTGTTGAATTGAGTGCTGAGATGGAATAGACTTAGTCATATCTTGGTAAAAGGGGACATGATTATGATTAAAAAGTTGATCATGGCAGGATTGCCACTTGCCTGCATGCCGTTCTTTTCCAGTGCTCTGGCTGAGAGCGGCATCGAATATGACCTGAATACCTGGATTTTCATCGTGCTTTTGGTTATCATCCTCATTGTCGCACTCCTGGTCAGTCTGATTGCTGTAAGACTGAGGGACATGATATGAGCACCGGCATCATTTATTCTGACCCGAAAACAACGCCTTTACAGGCGTGTTTTCTTTTTTGGTGGGGGAAGTTCAACCGGAAAAAGCAGACATATGGC
>JAFSZW010000026.1 GCA_017458865.1 Clostridia bacterium | reverse complement strand
CCGGGAGCCTTCCCAGATCGGGGTATTCTCTGCAGAGGCAATTATGGCAAGCAAGCTTCAAAACCGCCTTGACGCGCTCCTGACCTCCTCCCAGTTTACCGCTCAGGAGCTGTCCAAAATGTTTCTGACGCTGGCACTGGACCAGTTTTTCATCTTCCTGATCAGCATGCTGTCAACCGCCATGGTTTCATCCGTCGGCGAGGCCGCCATCGCGGCGGTTTCCATGGTCGGCACAATCAACGGCATGGTTTCCCTGATCTTTACCTCACTGGCCACTGGTGGCGGCATCATCGTTGCGCGTTCAAAGGGCCGGGGCGATATGACAACCATCCGTCAGGCCATTGGCGAGTCCGCCGGGCTCTGCCTGATGACCGCGCTCATTCTCGCCTCGCTGCTGTACCTCCTGGCGCCGGTCATCGTAAACAGCATTTATCCAAACGTTGAGCCGCTCCTGATTCAGTATGCCATCCGGTACATGCGCCTCATGGCCATCTCATTCCTTCCCTTTTCCCTGTTCAACGCCATCTTCAACATCTTCCGGTCCCTTGGTGATACCCGCTCAAGCCTTCTGCTGACCATTGTCATCAACGTGACGCATCTGTGCCTGAGCCTGCTTTTCATCAATATCCTCCATCTCGGCGTTGACGGATCCGGTTACTCATACATCATTGCACGGCTCATCGGCGCGCTGCTTGCGCTTGTCTGGCTGCTCAGAATTCACAACACCTATGCGCTGCGCATCTCGAACTTCTTCCATTTCAGCCGTCAGGTTTCCAGCGATATCTTTTCCACCGGCATGCCGCTGGTCCTTGAGTCCTTTCTGATGCAGAGCGGCATGCTCATCGTCCAGGTCTATCTGGCAAATCTTACCACGACAGCGCTTGCTGCCCAGGCGGTTTCCAACTCCATATTCAATCTGTACTCAACCACCTCAGGCGCACTCAGCGCACTGGTTGCAACGGTCACAGGTCAGTGTTACGGTGCCCGCAACCACGAACTGGTCCGCTGTTACTGCACGAACTTCATTCGGATCGGCCGCTTTGTCCTCCTGGCAACCTCCCTGATCCTCTACCCGCTGACACCGCTGCTCCTGCGTCTGTACAGTGCCACCCCGGAGGCCTCCTCCATTGTCCTCACCGCCCTTGGCATAGGCGCAGCCGGTCTGCCGCTGTTCTGGTGCAATGCTTACCTGCCAGCCTTTACCATCCGCGCCTGCGGTGACGGCATGTTTGCCAGCATCGTGTCAATCGTTGCTCTTTTCGCCGGCCGCTGCCTGATCGGCTACCTGCTCACCATCCGTCTGGGCCTTGGCGTACCGGGTATCTGGATCGGCATGGTCCTCGAATGGGTCATCCGCGCCCTGATTCTGCATACCCGCCTCAAAGGCACAAAGTGGCTCCATGCAAGCTAACCCGGCCTTAATGCACCCGGCGTGTATTCTGAAACCAGACACAAATATCACTGAATATAATGAGCCAAAAACTGCGGATTATTTAAGCCAAATAGAATCAGACAGCCAGGCATTTGCCTGGCTGTTCATGTATTATCTGCTGATCTTGGGAGAAAAGCTATCATCCTGTCTGATGCCTGCGCCGTTTGCCTTATGGCTGTGATCCATCTGATGATGTGCTCAGCGCTACGGTACCTTCCCAGTTAAGATCTTCGGGATAAGTAAAGTTCTCGCCATCCCAATAGAACTCAATGCGCTCCAGCTCATATCTGCGATGGAATATGTCGATGATGTCATAATCCAGGTAATAGGTTCCCGGAGACAACGCCTGTTCCTCCACCTTCAGCACACGATAGATGGTCAGGCTATCGCTGCTCTCATAGGTTGTCCTGCCTGATGCAGCTGCATTGTCTACGGGATAGAGCAGTCTGAATTCCTGACCCGCCAACTGGGCAAGAGGCAGGTTATTGCGGTTAGGAACATCGGTGTTGTCGTCATATCCCTCCCACACACCGTAGTTGATATACTCGCTTGTACTCTCCTGTTCAAGATTGGTTTCATTCAGATAGCGGCTGTATAGTCGTCCACAGCGAAGGCTCCAGTTCGTAGTTCCTATACGAACAGGAATGTTGTACAGACAATGAGTCGCCGACGTGGCTACAACCTCTATGTTGCACGTCACGCCCTCAACTGCCGGCCAATGGCCGGGATCAATGGCACTCCACAGTGCACCTTCCTGCTGAATGATCTGCCTGCAGGTGTTCCTGCCAAGGCTGATCACTTGCCCGGTGTCCTCATTCAGTCGATACAGGCAGTAGTTGACATCGACGATGAAGGCTTCCTCGTCCCAGCTCATATAACAGGCCGGCATTCCATTTTCCCGACGGCACTTATCAATCGTAGGTAGGCATGTTGTCGTGAGCGGAGTCGAGGCAGACGTTCTGTATGCCGTAGTCTGGGTTAGACGAAAAGAACTCGTGAAGGCAGATCAGGCCGGAAGCCGAGTCGTGACGGCGGGCAGAAAGTATACGGATGTGCATGGGCAGATCGACATGGTGATCAGGGTTGTACGCCGTGAGGG
>JAFSZW010000273.1 GCA_017458865.1 Clostridia bacterium | reverse complement strand
GTACGTTTCATTCTGTTGCGTGCCCCCGGGGCAGGTTAAACATAGTCGCGTAAATCGAACGGCCGGCCGCCGTTTTGAAAACCCGGTCATAAACGGAGGCAATTTTCTCGGCCGTATAACTGTTTTCAAAACTGTTCACGATAAAATCCGCCTCAAGGAGGATCTGATGGTCAATGCCATCCACCGGCACAGTGGTATGGTGTTCCCCCACCAGCTGACAGATCCGCCCGGTTTCTGCCTCATCAAAAGGCAGATCCCGCAGCAGCTCCCGGACCAGCGGCGGCCCTTCCAGTTCCTGAAGGTTCCCCGGATGGCTTCCGTATTTCCGGTTGCACAGCGGAATCGCGATATCGTGGACCAGTGCCGCTGCCTCCAGCACCTCTGTCAGGTGTGCCTCCAGCTGTTCGCTCTGCGCGATCAGGCTGGCATAGCTGTACACCTTGGTAAAGTGCTGAATCAGGTCCGGGTCTCCGCGGTCAAACTCAATCATCCGGTGAAACAGGCTTCGAATTCGTTCCGTCATCTTCATCTTCCTTTAAGTCTGAATTTCCAGCATTTTCTGCAGTGTGCCATCATCCTTGAATACCATGAAATCACGTACGCTGAGGCGCACCTGATCACCGTTTTTCCTCTTCCGGTATTCAAATCCGTTGGCAATCACCCGGACCAGCTCGTTGCCGATGCGAACACGGCAGTCATCCACATCCCCCAGATAGTACTGCGCCTCCAGCGTCCCTCTCAGGATGCCGGTGTCATCAAAGTACAGATTCTCCGGCCGGATCGCCACCTCGACTTTGCCGCTGTGCGGTCCGTCGTAGGAAAGGGTCTGGTCGTTCATGGACGGGAACGTGATTTTTCCGTTCTCGGCAACGCCCTTGAAGAAATCCACTTTTCCGAGGAAATCCGCCACGAACTGGTTCGCCGGCTGGTTGTAGATTTCCTCCGGGCTGCCGCTCTGCTGCACGACGCCGCGGTTGATCAGGAAGATGCGGTCGCTCATGGCCATTGCCTCTGTCTGATCATGCGTGACATAGATAACGGTGATTCCCAGTTTCCGCTGGATTTCCTTGATCTCAAAGCGCATGGATTCCCGCAGCTTCGCATCCAGGTTCGACAGCGGTTCATCCAGCAGGAGCAGCTTCGGCTCCGCCACCAGCGCGCGTGCCAGGGCAATGCGCTGCTGCTGGCCGCCCGAGAGCTGATTGGGGAAACGTCCCGCGTACTGACTGAGGTGCACAATTTCCAGCACCCGTTCCACACTTGTGCGGATTTCATTGCGCGCCATCTTCTTGATGGTCAGCGGATAGGCCACATTGTCAAATACATTCATGTGCGGCCAGACCGCATAGCTCTGGAAGACCATGCCGATGTTCCGTCTTTCCGGCGGCAAAAAGGTATTCCCGCCGGAAACCAGCTTGTCATCAATGTAGAGTTGCCCGCTGGTAGGCTTTTCAAATCCGGCAATAATGCGAAGCATCGTGGTCTTTCCACAGCCGGAAGGCCCAAGCAGGGTGACAAATTCTCCGTCTTCAAAGACTTCATTAAACTCCTTGAGCACCACATTGTTTCCAAATGCCTTGGAGATATGATCAATTTTAACAGTTCCCATCCGGTTCAGTCCTTTCTCAGATAGAGAATTCGCCCTTGGTCAGGCGGTTCAGCACAAAGTTCAGCACAACGACAATCAGCAGAATGCCAAACGCCAGTGCGCAGCTCATGGGCTGACTGGTAAAGGTCCAGTATTCATAGAGCTGGAATCCAATCGTTTTGGTCGTGCTGGAATACAGCAGCGTGGTCATGGACAGTTCATAGAAGCTCGGAATAAAGATCAGGAACCATCCGGCCGCGATGCTCGGGAAGATCAGGGGACCGGTAATCCGCAGCATGGTCCGAAGCCACGTGGCGCCGGAGACCTGGCTGCATTCCTCAAGAGAGGCATGCACCTGGCTCATGGCGGAAACGACGGTACGCATTCCCATCATCAAGTACTTGATCATATACGCAATGATCATGATATAGGCCGTATTGTAGATGTTAATGCCGAAATTGCCTTTCATGGTCATAATCAGGCCAAGGGCGATAACGACTGAGGGCGTTCCGGAACCCAGGGTAATCAGGAAATCCGGAAGCTTCCGTCCCTTTATCCGCGTACGCTGAAGGAGATAGCTCATGGTACAGGCAATCACGATGCCAATGGTTGCCGCCACCGACGCATAGATCAGCGAATTCTTGAGACAGTTCATCGTCTCCACGCGTCCAAAGACGGTCTGCCAGTTGGTCAGAGTGAAATTCTCCGGGTTCAGCATGCTCTTGCCCACGTCAATTTTGAACGAGGTGGCAAAAATCGTGATGAACGGGATAAAGACGACAATGACAGCGAAAAGCGCAACCAGGATGGACAGCGGCACCCGCCATCCCCGCAGATCGACAATGGCCGGCCGGACCGATTTGCCCGAAACCGTGATATACTGCCGTTTGGCCAGAACGACATCCGAAATAAACAGGATGATCACCGCCAGGAGCATCAGGAACACCGCCATCCCGGTGGCATCATTGAGTCCCTGCTGGCCCAGTGAAACATACTCGACGATTCGTGTCGTAACGGTATGCACGCGTCCCGGGCTTCCGATAATCGACGGAATGCCATAGCAGCTGGCGGCACTGACAAATACCAGCAGTGCGCCTGAAATCAGCGAGGGCATCATCATCGGCAGGGTAATGGTAAACAGCGTCGTCAGCGGTGTTCCGCCGCTGATGCGGCTCGCCTCCTCCAGGGATGGATCCATCTTTTCCATGGCCCGGCTGATGGTGATAAACGCATACGGATAGTAAAAACTGGTCAGCACCCAGATCATGCCGGGCAGGCTGTATACATTCAGCGGTCCGGGGGCATCGCTCAGATGGAACAGGCTCCGCATCCACAGGTTAATCGTTCCCACATTCGGGTTCAGGAGGCGCAGCCAGGCCATGGCGCCCACGTACGGAGGGACCATGTACGTCAGAACAAACAGCGCACGGAAGAACTTTTTCCCATAGAGATTGGTCCGTCCCACCAGGAACGCCAGAGGGAATGCCAGAATGGTTCCCAGGATCATGGTGGCAAAGGAGGCAATCAGGGTATTCTTGAGGGCGTTCAGGTTCAGCGGATAGGTATACAGCCGCTGAATGGTCTCAAGGGAGAAGCTGCTCTCCGGGAAAAACGCCTTGATGACCATGTAAACAAGCGGCATCAGCTGGAACAGCAGCAGGAAATCGACAATCAGGAGGATGATAAACCACTTGATATCAAAGGCCCAGACCCGCTCCCCCATCATCAGGATGGCCAGCAGCAGTGCATCCAGTGCCAGAACGATGCCCACGAGAATAAAGGTCCGGCTCTTGCTGATCACCAGCTGCCACAGCCAGTTCACCTCATTGGTGGCTGCCATACGGAAAGCCATGGGGTGGGATTCCTTATCCCGGATGGACTTCTTGAAATGGCTGACAACCTCCGGCGCCTTTGCCTCCTGCTCGCCCGTCACAAAGAGCGCCTGCATCAGGCCAGCCTGCCGGTCAGTGCCCTTCACCATGGCGCTGACCTCCGCCGGCACCTCCGCACTTTCATCCAATATCGCCCGGACAAGCTTTTCCCGAAGGCCGGCCATCTGATTTTCCGGAACCGCCGCAATCTCTTTCCGGTTTGCCGTGCTGACCTTGGGGCCATCAATCAGGTAGGTGGCATACAGGAGACGAAACAGCAGCTTTTCCCGTTCCTGACCGACAGAATTCAGCAGCGCATCCGCCTCGGCCGTGCTGCCGCTTTTCTGCTCTTCCCAGACCTTCGCCAGCAACGTGTGCGCACAGTCATTGAGCCGCGCACGTTCCTCCTCCGGGAGTCCTGCCAGCAGCGGGTTCAGCAATTCCTTCCATACCCGGTCCATATGAACGGAAAGATCATGAATGGCTGCATAACCAGCCTCCGAACTGAATCCGGTCGCATCATTCTTCTTAAGACCGCTTATGCCCATTCCCGCAACCACCAGGCCCAATGCGAAAAACAGCACAAGAACCAGTTTGGTAATGATACTCCTTCGGTCCGGTTTCTCTGCAATTCGTTTCACAGCCGCAGTCATTCGTATCCACCTCAACTCTTCGTCATTCCCTGAAATCCGGAGACAACAGCATTATACTGAAGGAGGGAAGCCGGTTCACGGCTTCCCTCCGTGGAAGACATCTGTTATTTGGTTGTTACCGTCTCCGTCCAGGCCGTGTTAATTGCCTCACGGTTCTTATACGCATTCTCCCAGTCAACACCCAGATCTTTTGCGATCAGCTCATTCGTGTCGATTGATTCATACGGAATCTCTTTCATATCCTTGAAAACGGAATGCATGTATCCCTGCAGGATCAGCTTCTGTGCTTCCTCGCTCAGCAGCCACTTCTCAACCGCCTCGCAGGCTTCCACTTTGACATTCTTGCTGTGGTCCTCCGCCACGGTCATGACCGTGGAGGGGATCAGGATGACGCCGTCTTCCGGATAGATGCACTTGAGATTGGTGATGGGCGTGCCGGCATCTGCCGCTTCCTTGAGGACCTTCAGGATGGACTCCTCAAGAATCATGATGGCCGCGCACTCGCCGGTCTGCAGCTTCGTGATGGCCGTTGAACCGGACTCGATCATGACCTCATTCGCCGCAAGTCCTTTCAGGAAGTCCTTGCCGTAATGGTTGTCCTGGGTCAGGGAAGCCACAGCCGCGAAGGTCGTGCCGGAGCTCATGGGATTGCCCATGGAAATATATCCCTTCAGAGACGGATCATTGGCAAAGTCCTTGAAGGTCTTCGGGATCTTGACGCCCTTGGCCGCCCACTCTGCTTCTTTTTCCGGATTGTACGCCAGCACCATGTTGCACACGCGTACCGGATACCAGTATCCTTCCTCATCATACGGGAAACGAAGCAGGTCGCCGGCATTCTCCACCGCGATCGGCTCCAGATATCCTGCTTCCTTCAGTTCAAGGCTCAGTGCCGGTTCAGCAACCAGCATCATGTCACATCCCAGTGTGCCGGTTTCCATCTCACCGTAGATCTTGGTGATCAGGGAGCTGGTTCCGCCATAGAAGAAGAAGCTTCCGTCATTTCCCGGAACCAGGTTCGGGAATTCCTTCTTGAGTGCCTCATCCATCATATCAATAACAAACTGATACATGGATGAATAGATGACCAGTTCACCTTCCACATCCTCATTGACCGCCATTGCCAGGCCGGAAAGAGAAAGGGACAACGTGAGAGCAAGCACAAGGGCCAGAATCTTTTTCATGAACGTCTCCTCCATTTCTTTCTGTCAAAAAAGAATCTCACCTGAAACTGACTGAATGATACCATAACAAATCTTTAGACGCAAGCCCATCCACAGAAAAAATGGCCCGGTCATGTACAAAATGCATAATTTCAGCCTGGTTTTCGTACATTTTTCCCTGTTTTGTCCGTTCAAAAAAAGAGTGCACCTCTGTGCACTCTTAAGGGACGCTATTGTTTCCGAATGCGCTGAAACAGCCACCTGACGAGCATGTACGTCACCGCCACCCCCATCGGCCTCAGGATATGTTCCTGAACCGTGAACGTGAAAGGACGGTGCGTCATCAGGCTGCAGTAAAGCAGATCCAGCAGAATCCACACCAGCGGAAAAAGGACCAGATTGATCACGATCTGTATCAGAAGGTTTTTGCTTTCTTTCATCACTCAGTCGTTCTTCTTGCTGGCGCTCATCGCGATTTCCAGAATCCACTGGATCATTCTCAGAATTTCCAGAATGAAATCCGCAATATACTGGAGGATATACGCCTCATAGACTTTCTCAATCACCGGGATTTCGTCCTCGGTGGCCAGTCCGTATTCTCTCAGCATCTGAAGCGCCAGTGCATTGGCCTGCTTTTCAACCGGGATATTCAGATAGGTGACCACAAAACCGGCGATCAGAATCAGTCCGTCCAGAGCAAGCGCGATCATGGAAACAACCGAGGTGTCCTTGAACAGGAAGAAATCAATGGCCGCACCGCCAAGGAGGACGGGGAGGAACAGGAGCGGGCCGAAGATGCCGATCAGGGACAGACGTCCGCGCAGTTTCGTTCTCTCATCGCCCTCTTCGCAGAGTTTGGCCAGTGCCGCTTTCTGCACGCCCAGGGCCACAGAGGTAACCGACCGCTTTTTATCAATTTTTCCCATCCAGGAACGCAGATAAATCGTCTTTGTCAGGACATTGTAGTAGTTGCCGAAAATCCCCTCACGGATAAATCCGGCTTTTTTCACCTTGACATGCTCAAGACCGGACTCATCCAGCACATAGCGTGCCGCCTCAATGCCGGTCATGTTGCACTCAATGGGGGTATG
>JAFSZW010000272.1 GCA_017458865.1 Clostridia bacterium | reverse complement strand
CGTTCATCAGTGCCCTGACCAGCGATGATGTTTCGATGTATGTCGACATCACGGGGCTTGAGGCTGGCACCCATACACTGCCGCTTCAGATTGAAGTGAAAGACGCACCGGAATTTACGGCGGAGCCGGAAATCGGAGATATTCAGGCCGTTATTACCATTGAGTAAACAAACATCCGGCCGTATGACCGGATGTTTCTTGTAACATCTGCAGGGACGTCAGACCGCGGAGGCATACATGGGGAAATTTACGGATTTGCTTTTTTCGATTCTGCTGGGCTGGGTAAGGGCACTGGCAAATTCGATCTGGGCAATCTTTACGAGTGACCGCAACAGCCTGCTGGAATGGCTGGGAAAATACTGGCTGCCCGTCTGCATTGTCCTTGTCAGTATCGGCCTTGCCGGTGACTGGCTGGTCTGGCTGATCCGTTGGCGGCCGTTTCATGCGTGGTCTATCCGGGCACGGGAAAAACTGGGCATATCGGATGATTCCATTGTCCAGATGAACACGGAACAGGTGGGCGCCAGACAGGCGGCTGTGCTCATGTCTGAGAATGCGCCGCCGCCCAGGGATGAGGACGGAAAACCGCTGAATCAGCATACGTTGCAGATCTCAAAGCCGGAGGTGGATGAGGTGCTGCGCCGCGCAGCGGCACTTTCAGATGAGGAGCTGGGCGAGTATCCGGGAATGCGCTACGAGGCGGCGGAGTCGGATACAGTTCGGTTCGGCCGGCCAATCGGACAGGAAGATGAGCAGACGCGCTATCAGCGCGAACTGCAGGAATACGCGGTCAAGCAGGCCCAGTATGAGCAGGACCTGGCAGAATGGAACCGCATGCAGGAGGCCGAAAACCAGGCCAGATACGAACGGGAAATGGAAGAGTACCGGACGAAGCGCGCCCAGTATGCGCTGGATATGGCTGCCTATGAGCGCGATCTGGCGGAGTATGAGCGCCTCCATGGAAAGCAGGCGCAGGCGCAAGCACAGCCTGCTGCCGGCGTTAATCCGGTCGGGACAGGGAATGAGAGCCTTGCCGGACAGCCGGCGCCGGCGCAGCCCGCAGATGGTGCCGCTCAGGTGCAGACGGATGTACAGGCTGCGGAAGGTGCGCCGAAGCGCAGGCGAAGCGACAGAGCATGATTAAGACGGTTTCATATGTCTATGCCGGCATTGTGACCATATGCATGGCATTCATTGGGCTGCATCTGCTCAGGCGGCTCATTGCCCGGGGGCGCGGCGATGGAACGCTGACATCCGGGCGGTACAGGGTCATTCCGCCCGCAGGGGAGCTTGCGGTGATTTTCGCGGCAGCACTGCTGTCGCGCATTGTGCTTTTTCTCTGGGCATTCCTGCTGCTTCATCTCTTTGAAGGTACATCAGGGACTCTTGCGCAGGATTTTTACCATCTGTTTATTCACTGGGATGCAAGGCATTATTACGGGATTGCATCTGAGGGATATACCGCGGTGGGCGAGGCCCGTCTCAGACTGGTCTTCTTTCCGCTGTATCCCATGTTGATGCGTCTTCTGCAGCCGCTGACGGGCGGCAATCTGAGCTATTCAGGAACGCTGATATCGGTCCTCTCAGGGTCGGGCGCGGCTGTGCTGCTGTATATCCTGGCCTGCAATATAAGGGATGTGGACCCGGTTGAGTGCGTAGTGCTGTTTCTGCTCAGTCCGCTCAGTGTCTTTCTGTGCTGCATCTATACGGAAGGGCTGTTTCTGCTGCTTTCGCTGGCGTCCTATCTCCTGAGACGGTTTGGACATCCCTGGGCGGGCGCCATCTTTGGCATGTTCGCTGCGCTGACGCGCATGCCGGGCATTGTCCTCGCGGGATTCATCCTGATTGATCTGCTGGAGAGTCTGTTTGCGCGGACGCTGACCGGCCGCAGTGCGGCTGCTGGCATTGCGCAGATGCTCATTGTGTTTTCCGGCCTGTTCATCTACTGGGGGATCAACCGGGTTGTGACCGGAGATCCGTTCATGTACCTGACCTATCAGCGGGAAAACTGGTATCAGCAGGCGGGCACGTTCATGCACTCGGCCCGCAATACCATGCAGTATTTTCTCGAGTCTGTCGGCGAGGACGACCGGTGGTGGACGTGGGGGACGCAGGTCATTGCGATTGTGCTGGCCATGTTGGTGATGATTCGCGCGAGGCATTTGCCGTTTGATCTCATGGCGTTCAGCTTTGTCTACATGGTTGTCATTCTTTCGCCGACCTGGCTTTTGTCGGGGCCGCGGTATATGTTCGGGCTCTTTGTCCTGCCGGTGATGCAGGAACGGGCCCTGGCGCGGCTGCCCGGATGGGTGCATCTCCTTGTGATGGTGCTCTCGGGCGGGCTGCTGCTGCTCTTTGTTTACGGGTTTACCCTGGCAGTGCAGGTGTTTTAGTTAAGGTAGCTGCGCGGCCGGGCATGAGGAGGTAGTATCGTTTATGGCAAGTGAGAACAGGGAACGGCGGGCATTTGATCCGCTCAGGGATATCCTGATGGCTGTGCCTGGCAGGACGGTGGGACTTGTCCTTTATATCGTGATGGCGCTGGGGTTTTGCGCGTTTCTGCTCTATGGCATGGGCTGGGCGAATAATCAGCCGCTGGTTGCCGTGATCGGGGGCGTTTGTGCGGCAGTGCTGCTGCTGACGACACTGGCAAGCCTCAGGGATCAGCCGGTCATTATCCTGCTGAGCGCTGCCCTGATGTTCTGCCTGGCGATCTGTGCGCATCTGGGCCTGATGGAAATCGCCCCGGGCCGCATGACGCTGCTCCTGTCGCCCCTGATGGAGGACATGTGGAACTATGACCTGCTCACCGCGATGGCGTGGGAGGACAAGGCGTGGTCCGGCGGTTACCTGATCGTCCTCGGCCTCCTGTCAAGGCTTGAGTCGTTCCCGTGGCTGTATGCGGTAAAGCTGGTGAATCTCGTGTTCATTGCGGCCGGTGCGGTCTGCGTGCAGCGGCTCTACCTCTTCAATGGCGGAAAACCGTTTGGCGCGGTGCTGGCCTCAGGCATTTCCATGCTGGCCATTACGGTCCTGATGAACAGTGGCGCGTGGACGCACTGTGATGCCATTTATGCGGCGCTGAGCCTGTGGGGACTGTATCTGCTGCTGGCGGGCCATCCGTGGGGCGGATGCGTGCTCTGGGGGCTTGCGGTCGGGTTCAAGCTGCAGGCGGCGTTCCTGTTCCCGCTTCTGATCCCCATGTTTATGGAGCGGAAGATTTCACTGCGCCATCTGCTGGGGCTTGCTGCCGGTTTCCTGGCGCTGCATATCCCGATGTTCCTTGATGGGCAGTCCTTTATGTCGATCCTGGGACGCTACAATACGCAGATTACCGAGGTCGCCTATGAGGGTGCAGGCCTGACGGACAATGCGCCCGGGGTCTACGGTCTTATGGTGGTCGCCTCTGTCCGTGAGTTCAGCGGCATGGGCCTGTTTTTCAGCCTGTTCCTGGCGCTTTTGCTGAGCATGGCCATGGTCAGGCGCGGACCGCTTACGACCAACCAGTGGATGCGCTGCGCATTGCTCCTGGCCTTTGGTCTGCCCATGATTCTGCCTCAGATGAATGTCCGCGCGCTCTATCTGGCCCTCCTGATTGCCCTTGCGGGCGCCAGAGACATTCGCGGCATCCTGGCCGCGGCACTGGTTGAGATCATCTCGCTCTTTGGCTATATGAAGGGCATTTTCGGACATGATGTCGTTCCGCTGCTGGTCACCAGCCTGGTTGCCCTGGTCTTTACGTTCTATATGATTACAGACTGTCTGGCTGTTCAAGGAGAGCTGCGCCATGCAGAGAGCTGATTCCGCTGCACGGGAATTCTTCCTGGCACCGGCAGGCCGCGGCATCCGGATATGCCTTTCCATCATCATGCTGCTGGGCTTTATCCTGCTCTGCCTGCTTAAAAATTTCTCGCTGGCGGATACGGGACCCTTGCGGATCGGGACTGCAGTCCTGTTCGCGGTGCCCTTTGCCCTGATGCTCCTGTTTCTGTTCAGGGCGCATCCGGACGGCTCGCCCGCTGTGCTCCTGATGGGCGCTGCGGTCTGCCTTTTGTCCATGCTGCTCCGGCTGTGCTTCATAGACCGGAACACGGGGGACTTTGAGTATTACCTGAATGACTGGCTGCGCGTCCTCGCAGGGCAGAGCTTTTCAGCGAGCATGCGGATGCGGGTCGGCGAATACCATGTATTGTATCAGTACATCCTGTTCCTTTTGACCCGGCTGCCACTCCCGTGGCTGTATACCGTCAAGGCGGTATCATTCATCGGGGATGCATGCCTGCTGGGTGCGGCTTTCCGCCTGGCGGATACAAATGGCGACAGGGCCGGGGGAAACCGGGCACTCCTTGTGCTTCTCCTGCCGGCCATTGTGCTGAACGGCGGCATGTTTGCTCAGTGTGACAGCCTGTATACGGTAAGCCTGCTCTGGGGTCTCGCGTTCATCCTTGAGGGAAAGCCTGCCCGCGGGATGGCGTGCATGGGGCTGGCAGTCTGCTTCAAGCTGCAGGCGGTGTTCCTGTTCCCGCTGCTGCCGCTTTTGTGGCTTGCAGGAAAGATCCGGCTGCGGGACCTGATTCCCTTCCTGGCGGCGGTACTTATCGTGCAGCTGCCGGCAGTGATCATGGGCAAGGCGCCAACTGAGCTGATTTCCATCTATACGGGCCAGGCGGCCATGTATACAAACCTCAATTATGGAACACCCAATCTCTGGGCCATGCTCGTCAGTGACGGTCTGGACGCGTATGCATATGGGACATTCGGCATTGCGCTGGCTCTGGCCCTGTGCCTGCTGGTGCTTTGCGGCGCGCTGAGGCGGATGGACACATATGGGGATGAGGACTTTGTCGGTATTGCAGCCCTGATTGTGCTCATCTGTGTTTTCTGCCTGCCAAGGATGCATGAACGGTACACTTACGCGGCAGAGGTGCTCACCTGCATCTATGCGCTTCGCGTGCCCCGTGCACTGCCCGCGGCGCTGGCGATATCGCTTGCCAGCCTTGCATCGCTGCTGCTGACCGCGATTCCGCTCTGGGGCGGCGCGCTCCTGATGCTCTTTGCAGCAACCTGGCTTGTCATGATGCTGTTCGGCGGCCATGAAGGGCGTTCCGGGGTTTCTGAGAGGAAATGGATTTGAGCTTTTTCGACGTTGCTTTGATATGAATGCCGGACAGTGAGGCACTGCCTGTCTGTCACTGTAATCGGCTGGATTGAATGGGGACGGAGCCTTTGACAATTGGCCTGGCTCTGCGTGCTGTGTCTTGAAAGGATGAGGGAGACCTGTATGGATAGAGAGGGTATGCTGGCTTTCCTGAAAGAGGAAGCAAAGGGAATCGCTGATATGTTTGGACCCAAGTGCGAGACGCTGGTCCATGATATGTCGCGCCCGGGGCATCCGATTCTGGCAATATACAACGGAAATCTCACGAACCGTGAGGTTGGTTCCACCATGGATATCTTTGGTGATATCGGGAATTATTCGCGGGACGTGCATAACAACGAGGGCTATGTAAACCAGATGGTCCTGACCAAGGACGGACGGATGTTCAAGAGCTCTACGTTCATCTTCAAGGACAATGAGAAGGACTATCACTTTGCGATAGGCATCAACTTTGACATCACGGAGATGGCGCGGGTCACCCAGATGCTGGCCGAGCTTGCAGCCACAAGCGGCGAGCTCAAGCAGACCATTGTGACAGATGCCATGGGTCAGATTGAGGAGATCCTCAAGGAGTGCATCAGCCTGGTTGGAAAGGAACCGCGCGAGATGCAGAAATCGGACCGCATGCGGATCATCCGGATGCTCTACAAGAAAAAGGCATTTACGTACCAGAAATCGGTCGCTATTGTTGCCGAGAGGCTTTGTGTCTCGCGATATACGGTCTACAAGTATATGCACGAAATTGAAAAGGAAAGCGAAAGCAGCATTCTGCCTGACACCTGATGCCCGGCGGATGCGGCTGCTGCGGGATCTGCCGGCAGCGTTTCGCAGTGTGTGCCCAGTCGCTTTGCGCATCCCCGGCGGGATGCGGAAGGGTGGGCACTTTGTGTATTTTCGCGCACATCACGCTATCTGTGCGCAATGGGTGCTCTTTGTGCACAGGAATTAACGTGGATTCAAGATGAGGCTGCGGGAGGGGAAAGGCATGCGTATCCTGTGTCTGCTGCTGTGTATCTGCCTGTTTGCTGTTACTGCGGAGGCAGCGACACTCTATTCCATGGCCGAGGTGATCAAAAATGCGGTGAATATCCGCAAATCACCGGGCGGCAAGCTGGTCGACAGGCTCAAGAAGGGTGAGTGTGTCAGCATCATCGGGACGCAGATGTCCGGTGGAAAAGAATGGGACCAGATAATTGTTTCAAGGAAGACGGACAATGTGGTCATCTGTGGATATGTGGATGCCGTCTTCCTTGAGGATGTCACTGAAAAGTACGCAGGCGTTGTCGAGGCTGCGCCTGGGGACCGCCATATGGTGCTCCGCTTTGAGGATGGGCGTGCAAAGACGGTCGGTGAATCCTTTATGGACAATCTGTCCATAAACCACTGGCCGCGTGTAAGGCAAGTGGCGGTTTCAAGGTTTATGAGCGCAGGCGTTGGCATGGACGACGTGCTGTATACATCGGAAGGATACTCAAAGCCTGATTTCGTGCACAACTGGAAAAACGTGGATGCCATCTTCCCGTGTGCTGAGGATATCAACCTGCTCGCCGTTCGGGACATGGACGGACGCTACTACTGTGGGCTGCAGGATTACGAGTGGCTCTTCCCGGAACGTTACACCGGTGCAGAGATGGTTGCCGTAGCACCGCAGTTTTCCGCGGCTCTCAGTGGTGGCCAGGTCATGGTGACGGCGCTTAATCAGGGGCTGCGGTCCATCTTTGAGGCTGCGGAATCGCTACATGACATCCGAAAGATTACCTGTGCAACTGATACACTCGTGTGCCTTGACAGTACCGGGACCGTCCATGTCTTTACAGACAATCCGCTGCTTAAAGCAGCAGACGGCTGGCGGGATGTGGTGGATATCGCGTCCGCCTCCAGATTTATCGCATTGCTTTTCAGGGACGGGACCGTGCGCATGTGCGGGCAGATGATTGTCAGAAACCGCAATTATGCACTCGAATCAGAGGACATTCTCGTAAACTTTAACGACATCCTGTCTGCGTGGCACAATGTGGCGGAGATCCGGGCAACGTACAGGATGATCCTTGGCAGAACGGTGGACGGTCATCTGTATCTGCTGTATCCAAACCGTTACGAATGAGCAGGATCCGTGGCCCGCTGTGGGGGAGTATCAGGGGGACAGTCGATTCATCCGGGATCCTGGAAGGGCAGTACACGGCTTTTGACGAACTGCACCGTTCCTGTCCTGCCATGATGCCGGTGTGTCCACAGGGCTGCGCTTTTGACCCCGGGGATAAGCAGGCGATGCTGCCAAAGGGATACCCTGCGCTTTGCCGGACAATGATCAATAGGCGCAGGCAACTTAAACAGACAGGAAATATGGATGACGGGAAAATGCATGAACAGGTACTGAATTCGGGTATTTGGTCAGGCTTTTTGAGGCAAATCATATTGCCATTTTAAGCTTTATTCCGTATAATGAGAAAAACATGTATTATCCGGGGATTCTGTTAAAAGACAGTACCCGGATGCTGAGGACGGGGAAGCAGGCCACCTGGATGTGTCCCGTCCGGGAAGTTCGTATATTCACGTGGAAAGGAACTGGGAAGCATGGATGCGTTGCGTTCGCAGCTGAATGGGTTATCTGACCGAAGGCGGAAGATTCTGGTGGTAGAGGATGAGCGGGTCAACCAGGAGGTCCTCGGTGCGATCTTATCGGATACATACGAGGTGATCCGGGCTGAAACCGGTGAGGAAATGCTCGTCAGGCTATCTGAGAATCAGGGAACGCTCAGTCTGATTCTGCTTGATCTGAATCTGCCGGATGCATATGGCCTGGACCTTCTGCGGCAGATCAAGGCAGATCCGGCTGCAGCAGGGATTCCGGTGATTGTGCTGACATCTGACAGGGACGCTGAGATTGAGAGCCTGGGTGCAGGCGCCATTGACTTTATCCCGAAACCGTACCCTATGCCCGGCGTCATCCTGGCCAGGATTCTGCGTGTCATTGAACTGTTTGAGGACAGGGACATCATAAGGAATACCGAACGGGATGCCCTGACGGGGCTGTATAACAGAGAGTATTTCTACAGGTACGCACAGCAGCTGGATACCTATTCAAGAAATACCGTCATGGATGCCATGCTCATTGATGTCTGTCATTTCCATATGGTCAACGAGCGCTTTGGCAAGGCATACGGCGATACGGTGCTCAAGAGCATTGCAGCACAGCTGACGGCAGTGGTCGGGGAACGCGGCGGGATTGCCTGCAGGCGGGAGGATGATACATTCCTGCTTTACTGCCCGCACCGCACGGACTATGCGAACCTGGTAGAGATGATTTCTGCTGGCGTGGAGAGCAGGATACGGCTGCGCCTTGGCGTATATGCGGAAGTGGACAAAACGATTGATGTTGAGCAGCGATTTGTCCGGGCAAAGATTGCGGCGGACACGATCCGGACCAGTTTCACCAGAAATGTGGCCGTATATGACGATGCCCTGCATCATTCTGAACTGTTTGCGGAACAGCTGCTTGAGGAGTTTCCGAAAGCGATCCGGGAAAAACAGTTCGAGGTTTATTATCAGCCGAAGTTTGACATCCGGCCATCTGCCCCGATCCTCTCAGGTGCAGAGGCGCTGATTCGCTGGAAGCATCCGCAGTTCGGCATGGTGTTCCCGGATGTCTTTATTCCGCTGTTTGAGAAAAACGGCCTGATTTCGGAGCTGGACAGCTATGTCTGGGATGAATCCGCTGCGCGCATAAAAGCGTGGAAGGAACAGCTTGGCATCTCGGTCCCGGTATCTGTTAATGTATCCCGTGTGGACATCCAGGACTCGAATCTGGTGAGCCACATGCAGGAAATGATCCGGTCATACGGTCTGAGCACGGATGATATCTACATTGAGATTACGGAGTCTGCCTATACACAGAATTCGGACCAGATCATCGGGACCGTGAGTCGACTGAGGCAGGCCGGATTCCATATCGAAATGGATGATTTCGGCAGCGGATACTCCTCGCTCAACATGCTCTCCAGTCTGCCTGTAGACGCGATCAAGCTGGACATGCAGTTTATCCGCAATGCCTTTAAGGGACGCAAGGACATCAAGATGCTGGAGATTGTCATCGAGATTGCGGATGCACTGGGCGTTCCGACTATTGCCGAGGGTGTTGAAACCGCGGAGCAGATGCTGACGCTCAAGAACATGGGCTGCGATATCGTCCAGGGTTATTACTTCTCAAAACCTGTCCCGGCGAGTGAGTTTGAGGCATTCCTGATCGCGAGAAAGGATGCCGTCGTCGAGCCGATTGAGAAAAAGAAGGAGTACAGGCCGCGCAACCTGACAGGGCAACTCACCTATGATGCACTGCATGATCCGCAGACAGGTCTGTACAATTACAGTGGCTATGAGATGCTGCTGAGAGATGCGGATTTGCCGCACATTGCGCTCATGCTTATCAGTGTGGACGATTATGGGGCAATGAAGGCTGCAGGCGGATCTGCTGCGGTGGACCGTGTTGCGGAACGCGTTGCAGACGAGCTGCGGAAGCATTTCCGTTCTGTTGACTATCTGTGCCGCATCAGCAGCGATGAATTTGTAGTGATTGTCACGCGTGTCGACAGTACCATACGGGCGCTGATTGGCGAGAAGGTGGAACAGATTAACAGCGCACTGGGGGCACCGGCGGACGGTGAACCGCCGATCTCCATCAGCGCCGGGATTGCCTTTGGGGATCGGGAGAACCCTCAGGGCGACATTTTCCACGATGCGGATACCGCGCTGATTCGTATGAAGGAGAGCGGACGGCGAGGTTATGCCATCTATGGCAGTGAGTGTGCTGAGAAGGAATAAAAGATGCGTTGCAGATTTCCGGACATGTGTCAGACATACCGGGAATATCTGTTTCAAATGAAATGAGACTTTTTTGCTGCTGATATAGTGAGCAGGATGAGAATGATGGAGGAATGAAATGATGCGACATGCTGACCTGATTGCCAAAATGACGTTGGAGGAAAAAGCGGCCATACTTTCCGGTAAGAATGTGTGGCATACTAGGCCGGTGGAACGCGCGGGCATTCCATCCATGGCACTTTCAGACGGCCCGAGCGGACTCAGAAAACAGGCCGGAGAGGGCGATCACCTCGGCCTGAACGCCTCGACGAAGGCAACCTGCATTCCCTCTGCGTCAACGATTGCCAATGGCTGGGACCCGTCCATAGCAGAGGCCATGGGTGCCGTGATCGGTGCAGACGCGCGGGCGCAGGATGTGCAGGTCCTGCTTGGACCCGGACTCAACACAAAGCGCAGCTCCCTGTGCGGACGCAGCTTTGAGTATTACTCTGAGGATCCGTACCTGGCCGGCAAGCTGGCTGCCGGGTTTATCCGGGGCATTCAGAGCAATGAAATCTCCGCATGCGCGAAGCATTTCGCGGCAAACAGCCAGGAACTCCTGCGCATGCATTCCGATTCCGTAATGGATGAGCGGACACTGCGCGAGCTGTATCTCACAAACTTTGAGATTGCGATCAAAGAGGGAAAACCGCATGCGGTTATGACCAGTTACAT
>JAFSZW010000271.1 GCA_017458865.1 Clostridia bacterium | reverse complement strand
TCCCACTGAGAATGCCACTCCCAAGGAGGGTTCTGACCTGCACATCGAGGTCGACCTCACCGCGAACGAGAACCCGTACGGATTCCCGGTAGATGGCTGGGTTCCCTATCTTTCCATTGATTTCGTCATCAATGACGCAGACGGCAAGGAAGTCTATGCCGGTTCCATGATGCCTATGGCCGCCAGCGATGGCCCGCACTATGGCAACAACATCCCGCTGGCCGAGGGCGAGTATACCATCACGCTGTACATCAAGAGCCCGGCTGAGAACGGATATCTCCTCCATGTTGACGCTGAGACCGGTGTTGAGGCCAAGGATGGCTTCTGGACCGAGCCGCTCACCGCTACCTGGACTGGCTGGAAGTTCGTCAAGGAATGGTAATCTGATCTGGATATAATCCATTACTATCCCGTATGCTGGCACATTCTCCGCGGGGGAGAGTGTGCCGGCTTTTGCGCACGTTTACGGAGTCTGATTTTTTGGGGGTTTTATTGTGTTTAAGTATCTGTGGATGGTTACGCAGGACCTGTTCCTGACGGTTACGCTGACTACCCTCATGCATGCTTTTCTGTATCGTCTTTCAGGCAGGCGCGGTCGGATGCTGAGCCGGCTCGGCCTTGCCCTGGGGACACTTGCCTCTTTTATTCTGGCAGCTGTCAAATACAATACGAAGCTCATCATATCAAGCCACTGGAACCATTACATCTATGCAGTGGTTCTGGTCCTGACCCTATGCACACTGCTGCTGACCATTCTGTTCGGCAGAAAGGAAAACGCGGGGACAGGTGCAGGCGCGCTGCTGCTCTGCACAGTTGGCGCGCTGCTTTCGGGCGTTCATATCTTTTATGCGCTGCCGGGCGTGCTCCTGTATCCGTTCAGCTTTAATACAATGGGGCAGGGATACCTGTCATCCTATTACCTGGTGCGCATGGCCGGATGGCTGGGCGCGCTGGTTCTCCTGCTTGTTTACTCGCGCCTCCTCCATGGATGCGCCATGTCCATTAAGCCGTACGGCACGGTGCCCGTGCTGCTTAATGCCGGCCTGCTTTCCTTTGCCTTCTACTGTTTCGGACGCTACTTTGTTCCCTGGGTAAACCGGGCAAAGTGGCTCAAATGGTCCATCCGGTACACGGATGCCGAATACGGATGGATTGGCAGTTATATGATGTTCACTGCAAACCACGCCATGCTCTATCTATGGATTGTTGCAGTGCTGGCTGCTCTGCTGGCCATTCTTACGTTCCGCCAGGGAATGATCATCCGGGAACCGTATGACAATCCGGCCCAGCTGCGCAAGCTGAAAGCGCGGAACCGTCACTGGCGCCGCATGGCGGGCGGTATCCTGTCCCTGGTACTCATCTGCACTGTCATCCTGACAGTCGTCAAGACAAACGATACCAGACAGGTAGAACTGTCCGCGCCTGAAACGTACACGGTGGATGAGGCGGCCGGCGTTATCCTGGTCCCGATGGAAAATGTCAGCGATGAGCATCTGCATCGCTTTGAGTACAGGACGGACAAGAATATCAATGTCCGCTGGATTGTGGTCAAAAAACCGGGCTCCGCGTCATTTGGCGTGGGCCTTGATGCCTGCGAGGTCTGCGGCAACGCCGGCTATTACGAGCGGAACGGACAGATTATCTGCAAGCGCTGCGATGTTGTCATGAATATCAATACGATAGGGTTTAAGGGCGGCTGCAATCCCATTCCGCTGCCCTATGAGGTGATGAACGGCAACCTTGCATTTAAGCTGAGCGACCTCATCGCCGGCGAAAAAGAGTTTAGATAAGGAGGACGCCCCAAATGCTGTTTCGGATGATCCGCGGCGTGCTCTTTCACCAGAAGGGCAAAATGTTCCTGATTGCGCTGACCATAGCGCTTGGCGCATCACTGGCAACAGGTATGCTGAATGTGGTGCTGGGCGTCGAGGAAAAGGTCAACAAGGAACTCAAAAACTATGGTGCGAATATCACGGTAAAGCCCAAGGACAGCTCTCTGCTCAGCGATATTTACGATGTGGGCGAGGGCGCCGAGCTGAGTGCTGCCTACCTCCGCGAGGATGAGCTCGGCAGGCTCAAGACCATCTTCTGGGCCTTCAATATTGTAGATTTCACCCCCTTTCTTGATACAAAGGTTGAGCTTTCAGACGGCAGCACGGCCCGGATGACCGGCACCTGGTTCAACCACCACCTGGATCTGCCGACCGGCGAGAGCCTTGATGCGGGCGTGGTGGGCATGCGTTCCTGGTGGGACATCACCGAGGGACGCTGGCTTGATGAAAAAGACGGGGATGCCAATACCGAGATCATGGCCGGCACACTGCTGGCCGTGCGGATGGGCTGGCATGCGGGCGACCGCGTGCAATTGGCCACTGCGCAGGGCGAACAGGCGGTAACCATCGCCGGCATCTATGATGCAGGCGGCGATGAGGATGAGCAGATCTTTGCGACCCTTGACATGGTCCAGCTGCTGACTGACCGGGAAAACAAGGTCGCCTCCATTGAGGTATCTGCGCTGACGACGCCGGACAACGAGCTTGCCCGTCGCGCTGCGCGCAATCCTGCGGCGCTATCCTCACGCGACTATGAGACCTGGTACTGCACTGCCTATGTCAGCGCGATCTGCTACCAGATACAGGAGGTCATTACCGGCTCGGTCGCCAGCGCCGTGCGCAAAGTGGCCGAGAGCGAGGGCACCATCCTTGATAAGACCAAGCTCCTGATGATCCTGATTACTGCCCTGAGCCTGATTGGGTCCGCGCTCGGCATTTCGAACCTGGTCACCGCCTCCGTCATGGAGCGCAGCCAGGAGATCGGGCTGCTGAAAGCGATAGGGGCGAGGGACCGGTCCATCACTGGCGTGGTCATGACGGAGATTCTGATCACCGCGCTCGTCGGCTTTGCAGCCGGTTACCTGATGGGCTTTGGCTTTGCGCAGCTGATCGGGCACAGCGTCTTCTCCTCAGGCATTGACATGAACCCCAGAGTGGTACCCATTGTGGCCGGCCTGATCGCCCTTGTGACCATCGCGGGCAGCCTGCCCGCCATCCGGATGGTCCTGCGGCTGCGACCGGCCGAGGTATTGCACGGCGGACATTGAGAGGGGAGAGTCACGATATGACCAAGAGAAAAATGTTCCTTCGCATGATCACGTCGTCGCTGCTCAGGCGGCGCTCGCGGATGCTCATCGCCCTCCTGTCCATTGGCATAGGGGCGACCATCCTGGCCGGTCTTGTGACCATCTACGTGGACGTGCCCCGGCAGATGCGCGCACAGTTCCGCTCCTACGGCGCGAACATGCTGCTCCTGCCGGCGGATGACGCCATTCTTGACAGGGAGCGCCTCGCCGGCGCCCTCAGCGCGATCCCGGCAGATGAGCTGGTCGGCGCGGCGCCATACCGCTATGTCCGCCTCGACATGACGAGCCGGCAGCAGTCCTTTACCAGCGCCGCGACCGATTTCGATGAGATTACCAAAACGAGCCCCTATTTCAGCGTCGAGGGTACCTATCCCACCGAGTCCCGCCAGGTCCTGGTCGGCCGCGAGATCGCGGACACCATAGGCGTAAAGGTCGGCTCTTCCATGGAGCTGACCTACCAGCCAAGTGCCATATCCGGCGGCAAAACGCCTGAGGCAAGCCGCACGGCGGGTGCATCCCTGAGCGGCAGTGCGGAGGGCTTTGGCGGCGGTGTCGTATACGTCACAGCCACACTTGATGATGATGCAAAACTTGCCTCAATCACCGTGGACGCCTCCACCCAGACGCCCGAGTACGGCGGCCTCGTCCCCGAGGATGATGCATTCCTCGGGCAGTTTATCGGTCTGTCCCTGCCCATTGCCAAAGGCGATGTGGATGCCGTCACCGGCGCCACCGTCACCTCTCAGGCGGTCATGGAGGCCCTCAACACCGCGACCGAGACAGTGGGTCAGGCGCAGCCGAAAACGGTGCATTTCACGGTAACCGGCATCCTGACCACCGGTGGCGAGGAGGAGGGATATGTCTTCATGTCGCTCAGTGACATGGAGAACATGACCGGTTCAGACCGCCTCGATGTAGCCGAGCTCAGCGTCTCAGCCTCAGTTGAGCAGCTTGAGGCCTATGCAAATGCCATTTCAGATGGCACGCCCGGCATAACGGCCCGCCTGGTCAAGCGAGTGGCCAAGTCCGAGGCATCCGTCCTTGAAAAGCTGACGGCCCTTGTATTCCTTGTTACCCTGGTCGTCCTGCTGCTGACCATGATCTGCGTCTCTACCACCATGATGGCTGTCGTCTCTGAGCGCAGGCGGGAGATAGGTCTGCGCAAGGCCCTCGGCGCCTCGGATGGCTCCATCCGCGTCGAATTCCTCGGTGAGGGTCTCTTCCTCGGCCTGCTCGGCGGCGTCATGGGCGGCATCCTTGGCTTTGTCTTCGCCCAGGTGGTGAGTATTAACGTGTTTGGATCGTCCATAACGTTCCAGCCGCTGCTGCTGCCTGCAGCCATCCTCGTATCCATGACGATTGCAGCGCTCAGCTGCCTCATGCCCATCCGGCGTGCGGTTGCGATTGACCCGGCGATCGTGCTGAAAGGAGAATAATGCCATGAGCCTGCTTGAACTCAAAAACGTATCAAAAATCTACGGGGACCTCAAAGCCCTTGACAATGTCAGCCTCCATGTCGACCAGGGCGAGTGGGTCGCCATCATGGGACCGTCCGGCAGCGGCAAGAGCACCATGATGAACATCATCGGCTGCATGGACAAGCCCTCCAAGGGCGAAGTCCTGCTCGACGGCGTTGACATCTCAAAAGAGAGCAGCAGCCGCCTGACCGACATCCGCCGGGACAAGATAGGCCTTATCTTCCAGCAGTTCCACATGGTGAACTACCTGACGGCGGTTGAGAACATCATGGTCTCCCAGTACTATCACTCCATGCCCGATGAGAAGGAGGCCCTCGAGGCTCTCGGCCGCGTCGGCCTGCGCGAGCGCGCCCGCCACCTGCCCAGCCAGCTCTCCGGCGGCGAACAGCAGCGCGTCTGCGTCGCCCGCGCACTGATTAACCATCCTGAACTCATCCTGGCGGATGAGCCCACCGGCAACCTTGACGAGGCCAACGAGAACATCGTCCTCGACCTCTTCGCCCAGCTCCACCGCGAGGGCACGACGCTCATCGTCGTTACCCACGACCCCGAGGTCGCCGAGGCGGCCCAGCGGACCATCGTCCTCGAGCACGGCAAAGTCGCACGCGAGGTCATCAACGAGAACTTTGGCAAGTAATCCAAAAGATTACCCGGTATCGGCCATTTAGTGACATGTCTGCACCAGTTGGCACATTTTGTCCGGGCTTCGTGCAGCGATGCACAGGATTGACCGGCACTGCTCGGCCAAAGAAACCCCAAAAGAGGACTGATTGACGTATGAAGAAGAACACCATTCCTGCGATCCTTGTTCTGGCTTTTTCCCTTGTCGTTATTGTGGGAAGCCAGACATTCCTCTCTGCCTGCGTGCATGAGGACGGTACGTTTGGCGCCTGTCACTGGGCGCAGCGCGCATTGCTTGGACTGGGATGCGTAACGGGCATCCTGGCCGTGCTTGCACTGCTTGTTGAGCGTGCCCGTCCCGGCATCTATCTGAGCCTGATGCCATGCGCATTGCTGGGCATTCTGACGCCGGGCACGCTCATTGATCTGTGCCATATGGCGACCATGCGTTGCCAGGCAATTATGCGGCCTGCAATGATGATCCTCTATGCAGCCGTTCTGCTCAGCAGCCTGATCGGGGTCGCTTTGAGTAGGGAAAGGTAATCTGCAATGAAGTTTGGTTCGCTTTCGATCAAAAACCTTCTCAGAAAACCCGGCAGAATGTCCGTGCTGGTGATTCTTACCGCCTGCCTGGCACTGGCCGTATTCGGCGGTTCAATCATTGTGCTCTCCCTCAGAAGCGGTCTTAACAGCCTCGAGGCGCGTCTTGGCGCGGACATCATCCTGGTTCCATCCGAGGCACAGAGCAAGGTGAGCTTCCAGAACATGTTTCTGCAGGGGACAACCGGTGCATTCTATATGAACGCAGATGCGCTTACAAAGGTGATGGAGGTAGAAGGCGTCGAAAAGGCTGCACCGCAGACATTCCTCGCCTCTCTCAAGGCAGACTGCTGTTCAATAAAGATCCAGGTCATAGGCATTGATCCGGATGCGGACTTTACGGTGCAGCCCTGGATTGAGCGCAGCCTCACCCGCAGCCTTTCCGATATGGACGTTGCAGTAGGCTGCAAGGTTGAGGCAGGCGTGGGGGAGATCATCCGGATCTATGATGAACGCTGCAAGGTCGTTGCGCGTCTTGAGCCCACAGGCACCGGTCTGGATACCGCTGTGTACTGCAACATGGATACCATGGATGCCCTTCTCCGTGCAGCGGAGCAAAAGGGCGTAAGCCACAAAATCGAAAGCGGTGATGACGTCATCTCGGCCATATACATCAAGGTCAGGGACGGGTATGACATTGATACGGTGAACAGCCGTCTGAACGGCCATGTGCGCAAGGCAACCGCAGTAAGAACGCGCAGCATGATCACCGGCGTCTCCGACAGCCTGTCGGGGATCAGCCGCACGGTGACCATTCTGATCGTTGCCATATGGGTGCTGTCTTTCCTCATCCTGCTGCTGGCCTTTGTCCTGATCATCCGGGAACGGGTCCGCGAATTCGCCGTGCTGCGCCTGGTTGGCGCATCCCGGCAGATGCTCTCACATATGGTGCTGCTGGAATCCGCACTGTGCGGCCTGCAGGGCAGAATCATTGGCACGGGGCTTGCATCGCTCAT
>JAFSZW010000270.1 GCA_017458865.1 Clostridia bacterium | reverse complement strand
TGGAAGATCGGAGTCTTGAACTTCGCATCTGCAACTAACCCAGGCGGCGGTGTGAGAACCGGGAGTTCCGCGCAGGAAGAGAGTCTATGCAGATGCTCAACGCTTTATCCGACACTGACGCAGGACTGGCTTTGGAATCAGTACTACCAGAAAAACCGCGATGCGCATGACAACCTGCACACGGACGCTTGCATCTATTCTCCTGAAATTATCATCTGCAAAACGGACGAGGCCTATCCGGAACGGATGAGAGAATCGGACTGGGTAACTGTGGATGTTATCAGCTGTGCAGCTCCAAACTTACGTCGCAGGCCGTCCAATGCTCACAATCCGGCATACGGCAGGGCGGTCAGCATTTCGGAAGCCGGCCTGTACAGCCTGCATCTGAAACGGGCAAAGCATATCATGCATATTGCAGCGGCGAATGGTGTGGATGCTCTTGTGCTTGGTGCCTTCGGCTGCGGTGCGTTTGCCAATGATCCAAAAGTGGTGGCAAAAGCATACAGAGATGCATTGCCGGATTACAGGCGGTACTTCAGATTGATTGAGTTTGCAGTCTACTGTCGGCCAGATGAAACAGCAAATTATGACGCCTTCAAACGGACGCTGCTCGGATGATGGAATAGGAGACCAGATGAGGGTAGAATTGTGAGCAACGACATGGATAAACAGAAAAGCATAAGCGGCTTTATCTTTTCTCAAAGGGAACTCCAGATTTGCCACAGGCTGATTGATGCCGCCTGTGAGGCTGGAGAGGTGACCGGATGCACTAACCTGCCGCCCTTTTACCCTTCAGAGCAATGGTATCCCATCGAGAAAGCCAGAAAACTGACGCTGTACTTTGATCTGTACAAGCTGATATATGCAGGTAATACGGATGCGGTTGGACGCCTGACCAAAGTTGATCCAGACGGGTTTATCGAATCGTACAACCAGTATATGAAAGATGACCCGAGAGTCGACTTTACCTACGATGAGGTAATGCATCTCAGCTACAGGCTGAAGGCGGGCATCAAAGAATATGTTGCCGAGAACAAAAAGCCGGCGCGGAAGCTCTATATTGCTGACTGCCATTTCTTCCACAACCGGCTCTGCGCGGAAATGGATCGGCGCGGTTTTTCCGGCTATGAGGAAATGAACGAGCATATGATTGCCCGTTGGAACGAAAAGGTGACCTCGAAGGATGAGGTTTACATCCTTGGCGATTTCAGCATCGCAAAGGGCCGGGCAACTGCGGAAATCATACGCCGACTGAATGGCAAGCTCTACCTGATCGCAGGAAACCATGACAGGTTTCTGGAGGATAAAGACTTTGATGAAAGTATGTTCCGCCGGATCAAGGACTACGCAGAGATCAGGGACAACGGAAGACTGGTTATCCTGTCCCATTACCCGGTATTCTGTTATAAGGGGCAATATAGGCAGGATGAGAACGGCAGACCGCTGACCTACATGCTTTACGGCCACGTGCATGATACCCACGACGAGCGCCTGGTGCACCGGTTTATCCGGGAAACACAGGCAGTGAAAGTGATGTCGAAGCATGTGACGGAGCCTTCGCCCATTCCCTGCAATATGATCAACTGCTTCTGCATGTTCAGCAATTACCAGCCGATGACACTGAACGAATGGATCGTGATCGACAGAAAACGGCGGGAGAAGCTGGACACGGAGCTGGCTGTGTATAACGGCGTGGTCGCGGCTACGATTGAGAGCGAGGATGATGAGAGTGAAGCTGGTTTTGAAGAATGAGGAGATTATCACGGCATGCAACGCGCT
>JAFSZW010000269.1 GCA_017458865.1 Clostridia bacterium | reverse complement strand
GTGTGACTTTGCCTTTTATTTCTTCGTGACGCCGTCCCCGTAAATAGTTGTCCAGTCGTCCCGCATGGAAATCGGTACCCAGCCGAAGTTTTCGCAGAGTGAGAACATCTTGTCCGCCTTGGACTGGCTGCCGTTTTCCCGTACGGTATCGTCGCAGCAGAGCATGAAGGCCATGCTGGCGTAGCGGTTGTTGCTGGTGACGTATTCCGCCATGCTGGCATCACCAGTGCTGTTGCCGAAGGATAAAACGGGCTTCTGACCGATTTCCTGGATGATGACGGCTACCTTGTTCATTTTCAGGTTCTTTACGACAAAATCGCCGCCAAGAATCAGCTCATCATCCTCTACGAACACGTAGTTGAGACCGTCTTCCTTCCCCTGCTTGCTGGCCACTACGGTTTCATCTGAACCGATGATGTTCCGGGGAGGCAGGCCCAGGGGAGAGTCATAGGCGATACCGCGCACGATAAAGCGGTCCGTGCCGCTGACGACATAGACGGTGAAATCATTGGCTTTCAGGTACTCTATTACCTGCAGCATCGGCAGATACCAGCCGTCGCCCCGCTTCATGCCGTCGTAGCTGGGCATGGGCAGCTTTTTGAATTCCTGGATGTAGTCGTTGAATGCCTCAAGCGTCATGCCCGCAAAGGCGGAGGCGATGCACTTGCCATGATCTACCTCAAGGCCGGAAAAGGACAGGCCGTAATTGTTCTGGCCGACGATCTTGAGGGCCGTCTCCCGTTCAAAGTCACTGGCTTTGTCCCTGTAATCCGGGTCTTCGAGGACACGATGGACAAGCAGGGTATAGTCAAAGTAATTCGGGTCAGTTTCGCAGAACAGAGTTCCGTCCAGATCGAATACGGCAATGCGGTCGACGGGCGGGATGTAATCCTCGCTGTTCTCATCGGTAATGGCCGTCATGTAGGTGACCAGCATTTCCTTTGGAACGGCATCCTTTGTCCACAGGGAAAGCGGATCATTTTCTGCCGTTTCGCTCTCGGCAATTGCGCTCATCATTCCCAGCGCCAGCAGCAGCATGAGCAGCAGAGAAACGATTTTCTTCATGGTGTTTCCTCCTAAAAGATTCTATCTGGCACTTCCCATCAGAGGAAAGTGCCGGAAAGTACGATTTTTGTTCCCGTCATAAAGGGCGGGTTTGCGGGCTTATTCGATGCTCTGGGCGGCCGTGATGAGGCTCATCAGGTAGACCTCATCTGCATTGCAGCCGCGGGAGAGGTCGTTGATGGGGGCATTGAGCCCCTGGAGAATGGGGCCGATGGCCATATAGCCGCCGAGCCGCTGCGCGATCTTGTAGCCGATGTTGCCGGACTGGATCTCAGGGAAGATGAAGACGTTGGCGTAGCCGGCGACCGTGCTGCCGGGGAACTTGAGCTGTCCAACCTCGGGCACGAACGCAGCGTCAAACTGCATCTCGCCGTCACAGGCGAGCTCGGGATGGGTCTCCTTGACAATGGCGGTGGCATCGCGCATCATCTTGGGTCCGTTGCCTCTGGCAGAACCGTTGGTGGAGTAGGACAGCATGGCGATTTTGGGCTCAACGTCAAAGAGCATGGCGGTACGGGCGGTCTCGATGGCGACCTCTGCCACCTGCTGGGCAGCGCTCAGAGTGACATTTCCCTGGTCATCCAGTTTGTCCTCGTAGGAGATGTTGATCGCGCAGTCACCCATGAAGAGCTTCTCGTCGCCGCGGACGAGGATCATGCAGGAGGACACAAGGTTTGCGCCTTCCCGGGTCTTGACCAGCTGCAGCGCGGGACGCACGGTGTCGGCGGTAGAGTAGGTTGCGCCGCCGAGCAGGCCGTCGGCCAGACCCTCCTTGACCAGCATGGTGCCGAAGTAGTTGGGTCTCTGGAGCATTTTGCGGGCGTCATCAGCGGTGGCCTTGCCCTTGCGCAATACCATAAAGTCATCCACGAATCTATCCATATCGGGATAGGTGGCGGGATCGATGATCTCAAGGCCCTCAATGTCAAAACCGCCCTCAGCGGCCGCCGCCCTGACCTCATCCACATTGCCGATGAGCACAGGAATGATGAGGCCGTCCTGTTTGAGGCGTGCGGCAGCCTCGAGGATGCGCGCATCGGTTCCCTCTGTAAAAACAAGCCTGCGGGGATTGGTCCTGAGGATGTCAATGATTACGGAAACGGAGCTTTCCGCATCTGTGGGCGCTTCTGCACAGGCCAGGACGGACAGGCTGAGAAAGATCAGAAGCGCCAGGATCAGGGAAACAGTTCTTCTCATAATAATCACCCTATCGGTGCGGCAGCCGATACAATCAGGGATGAAAACGGGTGCCGCAGGATTTCCCGTTCCTCATTTACGTACATTCACCTGACGGACAGGTGCCCGCCAGTTTGGCAGATGGATCTGGCGGCACGGGGTCACGTTCAGGGCATCCGGGGATGTCAGGATACCACGAACTCAAGCAGCCCCCTGACCTCGGTTACCCTGTCCTCTATCGTATCGCACTGAAGTTTTCCATCCGAAACGATGAGCGCATTTGGGAATGCATCCCAGTCGACGGCATCGACGCCGGGAAGCTCGTTGCGGTAGAGCTGCAGGGACTCGCCTTTGATAAACTTATGCAGAAGGGTCTGAAGCGTCCTGGACAGACCCGTGTTCATCATACCGCCGTACATCTGCAGGGCCTCGCCGTTTCCGAGCAGTGATGCCGCCGCATCCGCTGTGCCTGAGCCCAGATTCTCAATCAGCGGCTTTTCGGCCCAGTACAGGAGATGCACGGGATTTCCGCTCTCTGCCAGCCATGCCGCAGCGCGGTAGATGCTCAGCGCGATCCACTGCTCGACGATCTTCGATTTCGCATCCAGTTCGGAGGATGCGGCCGTCTCAGCCTCTATATACGCATTGACGGCATCTGCCGTGGCCTTGTCCATGTAGTTCTGCATCTCAGCCACAGCCGAGAAGATGCCATCCATGAACTTCTCACCACCGAGCAGGGACCGGAACACCTGCGAAATGTTCGCGGGAATGCCATAGACAAACTCGATGCCTGAGGCGGCGCCGTTCCGGTAGGCCTGATACACATCAAGGGGCAGCAGTTTTCCGTCACAGGTCGGTGCGCACATATCCTGCCAGAGCCTTTGCGCCGCATCTTTCAGGGTGTCCGTGTCAAGCTGCAGCAGCTCTTGCATAGTCGAGGTATGCGTTTCCCTGAGCAGATCCTTTGCCAGCGTCCTGGCGGCATCCGGCGTGTCGTATGCGGATGACGGACTGCCATTGAATACGAATGCGCGCTTAAACAGGCCCTTTGCCTGCTCGCAGGCCGCCAGCAGCGAGATGGAGCTTGCGCCGGACTCGAAGCCAATCACCGTGATCTGGTCCGGATCGCCACCGAAAGCAGCGATGTTTTCCCTGATCCATTTGAGGGCTGCGATCTGATCGAGCAGTCCGAGGTTCAGGGTGTCCGGACGGGCCTCGCCGCCGGGAACCTCAGAAAAGTCGATAAAGCCAAAGATGCCGAGGCGGTAATTAAAGCTGATGAATATGACGTCTGGATGGGCAATTACGTAGTCGCCGCCATACATCAGGGGATCTACAGAGCCGCCGCTGGTAAAGTCGCCCTGGTGGAACAGCACGAAAACCGGCATGGGGGCTTTTGCCTTCTGTTCAGGAACGCCGATATTCAGGGTCAGGCAGTCCTCGCTCTGCCGGTGGTTCTTGGTGATAGACCCCTTGTGTTCGATCTGGATCGCCGAGGCGCCGAAATTCTTTGCCTCAAATACGGCATCCGATGCGGGGAGCGGTTCGGGCGCCTTCCATCTGAGGTCACCCACCGGCGGCTTTGCATAGGGAATGCCCATGTAGCACACGGATTTCTTGTATTTTTCGCCGACATAGACGCCGGTCCTCGTCTTTACCGCGTACTTTTCATTGTATTTGCCGGTGATGGCCTGATTCTGTCTGTTCGTTTCCTCAAGGACCTTATCCTTGATGTCGAACACATAGCCATCGCTTCCATCCCCGTAGCGCTTGCGAATCTTATAGCTCTTGTATGCGCGGATGAGCAGGTTCACAAAGAAGCCGATAATGGGCATGCCAACGACATACAGGAACTGCTGCTCCACATACAGCATCATGGATATACCCATCCAGCGGACTGAGAAATACTGGGCGCCCACCAGGATGAGCAGGATCGCGACATAGGTGATTATCCGGTTCGTCAGGCTTTTCTGGACAGTCTTGCTGAAAACGATCTTGGTGATGATTCCCTGCATGATAATGCCGACAACAAGACATGCCACGATACACATGATGTCAGACCATCCGGAAACCCGCCCGATGGCGTCACCAAAGCCGTAGCCCAGTGCCGCGATGATGGCCACCATGATATCGTCAATTGTTAACAGTTTTTTCATTGTTCCTCGTCCTCTTCGTAAAGTGTATTATTCACATCTTTTTCAATCTCGGAGTACAGCTGGCTGACATCGCTTTCCGTGTAATTCGGCGCCTCGTAGCTGTCGGTGAAAATGACCTTGATGCTCGCAAGCCGTCCGGCCAGCCGCCTGTCACGGCGGAGATCATAGCCTGTCAGGAAGATATAGTCGCACAGTGTATCGCCGATAAAATAAAACAGAATGAAGATCAGCTCACGCGGCTCGTCCTCAAGGGTCCTGGTGTTTATCAGGATGATGAACAGAATAATCAGGCCGATCAGCATCAGGAGGAAGGTCTTTGTATGCCGCTTTTCTTCCTTTTCTACCATCCCGAGATTATAGGCCAGACCATCCTTGATGGTCGTATCCATGACCTTTTTTTCATCCTGAGACAGGGAATCCCCAATGATGTTCAGCACCAGCGGGCATTCAGGCGGCATCATTTCTGCAGTCGACTGAAGATAATCACAGAATTCCGAACTCAGTGACTCACAGCCCCTGACGGTGTAGGAGCTGATCACATCATGATAATCGGATACGTAGCAGGGAATGGTTGCAATGCCATTCTTGACGTAATCCCGGTTGATGCGTTCATCAAGATGAGCCTTTCTTGATTCAAATAATTTAAGAATGGTATCCTTGAGCATCTTTCGTGTCCCACCTTCCGTTTCATCTGCAGATGCTTTCAAAAAGGGCAGCCCGGGGTACAGTGGGCTGCCCAAAGCACTGCATTAGTTCATCTTCTTTCCGCAGAAATACACGTCCTGCGGCTTGTTGTAGCTGAATCCTTCATGCTCTGCCGTCAGCAGGTCATTGTCAAATACCAGGAAGTCCGCATCCTTGCCGACTGAGATGGACCCCTTGCATGCTTCAATGCCAAGCTGCTTTGCGCCGTTAATGGTATATCCCAGCAGCATTTCCTCAATACCCATGCACTCGCTGGCAGGCGGGAATGCTGCGACGGTTCTGCCGACTGCATCGAACCGGGTCTTCTCATTGATCCACCGGGTCATGCCGACCTCCATGGCGAGATAGGGACTCCAGTTCTTGAAATCGCCGTAGAACACCTCATCGCTTGACCAGGTTACGAGCGCGCCGGTGTCCCAGATCGTCTTGCAGCGGAACATGGAATGCGCGCGCTTCTCGCCAATAAAGCCGGGCCAGTACTCAATGGGATTGGGGCCGCCGTTGCCGCCGTGCCACCAGGGGGTGAAGTTGGCCGTCACGCCGAGCTTCGCAAAGCGGCCGAGGTCCGCATCATCCTGGACCCACAGGTGAGCGCAGGTAACTTTCACATGGTACTTGTCACCGAGTGCCTTCCTGGCCAGCTCAACGCCATCCAGGACAACACGGGACGAGGCCTCGCCGACGGTGTGCACGTGGAGGTCAAGGTTTGCCTCGTTGAGCTCCATGAGGATCTCGCAGACCTGCTCCGGATTGAACGCTGAGGCGCCCAGCGCACCGGTGTCCACATAGGGCGTTACCATTGCGGCCGTTTCGATCTTCAGGGTGCCGTCCATAAAGATCTTGAGGGTGTGCACCCTCATGTGCTCCGTGTCAAACTCTTGGTTAAAGCGCTTGACGCCATCCAGGGCCTCCCGCATCTTTGCCGGCTGCGTGAGCACATAGCAACCATCTACATAGACCGGCAGTTTTCCCTGCCTGTCCAGTTCGCGCAGATAGGCATAGATCCGCTCATTGACGCCGTTGTGCTCCGGGAATCCGGCGTCAAAGACGCCGCACACGCCGTCCTTTACGGAATAGTCGAGCCAGCGCAGAACTGCCGTGCTGATCTGCTCGTCCGTCAGGTCATTGACGCCGTCGAAGAGGATCGGCCAGCTTGCGGTTTCGTAGGAGTTGCCGGTCACATGTCCATCCTTGCGGACGAAATAGGCAAGTCCCGGAACGGGATCCGGCGTCGCATCTGTAATGCCGTACGCCTCAAGGACTTTGGAGTTCACCCAGTTGCTGTGCACTTCTTCTTCGAGAACCACGATTTCCGCATCCGGGCAGATTTTGTCGAGGTCTTCCCTGGTGAGCTCATCCTCATTCAGATTGGCCCGCGGCATCATGAACCTGTAGCGCTTGAGGCCCGGATGATTCTTAATGTAATCCGCCATAAAGTCAAGGCTTTCCTGCTTGGTGGAACACATGACGAATACACCCAGATCTGTGTACTCAAATCCAACACCGGTGGTGATGTGGACATGGCTGTCAATGATGCCGGGCGTGATGAACTTTCCGCCGAGATCCGTGACCTCGCCCTCATACGATGAAAGGCCGGCCTCGTCGCCTACATAGACAAATTTACCGTCCTTCACCACAAGTGCGGTTGCCAGCGGATTGTCCTTATCTGAGGTAAAGATCTTTGCGTTGCGAATGATCTTGTCTGCCTTCATGGTCGTTCTCCTTTAAAGGTGATTGGTGTACATGGATTCAATTGAGTCATCCAGTTGTCATCTGCTTCTGTGATTCAGGCATCTGCCTGGCCGAAAGCACCGACGGGTACAGACATAGCCTGCGGTAATAGCATTTGTCTGTTCCGGATAAATGGCAGTGCAACGTCCAAAACCGTGATTATGCGAAGGAGACTGCAGTTTTTATTCAGGGCGCGCCGGATGTCGGCGTCTATTCCCGTGAGTCCCATTATAACATGTCAGGATTCAAAAAGGTAGACATGCAGGCTTTGACAATTTGGAAAGCTGCTGCGGACAAAGGATGCATTGCCGGATTGGATGGCACTGGCCAGTGAATCCTTTAGCATAATGGTTGCAGATGAACACTGCAGACCTTAAGAGGGCAGCCCCAGGGCTGCCCTCAAACTTGCATCAGTTTACCTTCTTGCCGCAGAAATAGACATCCCGCGGGAGGTTGTTGCTGAAACCATTCTGCTCCGCCGTGAGCAGATCGTTGTCGAATACCAGGAAGTCGGCATCCTTGCCGGCTGCGATGGAACCCTTCTGAGCTTCAATGCCAAGCTGCTTTGCGCCATTGATCGTATAGCCCAGCAGCATTTCATCTATGCTCATCCGCTCGTTCTCGGGCGGGAATACTGCGGTGGTCCTGTTGTATTCCGCTATCCGGGTCTTCTCGGTCCTCATGCGCGTCATGCCGACTTCCATGCCGAGATACGGACTCCATGCCACAAAATCACTGTAGGCGACGTTATCACTTGACCAGGTCACCAGCGCGCCGCTGTCCCAGAGCGTCTTGCAGCGGAACATCTTCGATGCGCGCTCCATGCCAAGCAGCGGCGCCAGGTGCGCGGGATCTCCGGCATGCCACCAGGGCGTGAAATTCGCAATGACGCCCAGCTTCGCGAAACGGTCCAGGTCCGCGTCATCCTGAATCTCCAGATGTGCGCAGGTAACCCGTACGCGGAAACTGTCGCCAAGCGCCTTCCTGGCCAGCTCCACGCCGTCCAGCACAACGCGGGATGACCGCTCACCAACGGTATGGACGTGGAGGTCCATGCCGAGCTCATTGAGCTGTTTCAGAACCTCGGCAAGGCCATTGGCATCGAATGTGGTTGCGCCCACCTCATGGGTGTCCTCATAAGGCGTGACCATGGCCGCGGTATGGATCTTCTGGG
>JAFSZW010000268.1 GCA_017458865.1 Clostridia bacterium | reverse complement strand
GATGGACTTTCCATTCGTCTTGAGTTCCTGCATGAGCGCATAGATTGCCTGCTTGACCTTGACGTCAATGCCGCGGGTCGGTGAATCGAGCACCAGGATGTCGCTGTTCTTGCCGATCCACCTGGCCAGAACCACCTTCTGCTTGTTGCCGCCGGAGAGGTCTGATACAAACTGGCCGACCGACTGCATCTTGGTCTGCATCTGGACCGAGTACTGCTCGGCAAAGCTGGTCAGCTTGGGCCCATACAGGATGTTGTTTTTTGCCAGTTCGTCAAGGGACGGCAGCACAACATTGTTGCGGATGGACTCGTTCAGGATGATGGACTCGTTGTCCCGGTCCTTGGAGGCATATGCGATGGAGTGTTTGATGGCCGTCCGGATATCCTTGATCTCAGTGCCGTCTGCCAGACGCACGCTGCCCTTGCGGTCCCAGGACGCGCCGAAAATCGCCTTGCCGACCTCATGCATGCCGCACTCGGAAAGGCCGCCAAACCCGAGAATTTCGCCTCTGTGCAGCTCAAAGCTGACGTGCTCAATCTCGCCCGGCACCGTCACATCGCTGACGGTCAGGACAACCTCGTTGCTGACCGGTATGCCGTAATCCGTCCGGTAATAGGCGGACCCGATCTCGCGTCCGACCATGAGCCGTTTCAGGTCATCCTCAGTAACATCTTTGGCGTTGACGGTATCGATGTACTCGCCGTCACGCAGGATGGAGACCGTATCCGTGTGCGTCAGCACCTCGCCCAGGTCATGGCTGATGAAAATGACGCTGCGGCCGTCTGCCCGGATGGCGTCCATGATCTTGTACAGCTCAAGACGTCCGTTCTGGGAAAGGGCGGTTGTCGTCTCATCTATGACCAGGATCTTCGGCTTCATGTAGGTGGCCTTGACGATCTCGATGAACTTGCGGTCCTCGAAATTGTAATGGTCAATCATGATGCCGGCCTTGATTCTGCCGAATCCGTATTCATCCAGCAGCCTCTGTGCCTCCCGGATCATGGCCCTTGAGTCCTTGATGCCATGGTGCATGAACGGGTCCTCATGCCCAAGGAAGATATTTTCAGCCACGGTCAGGCCGCTCAGCGTGCCCATCTCCTGCACGATGATGGAAATGCCGGCGTTGTTTGCCTCAACCTGGTTGCGGATATGCAGCTGCTGCCCGTCCAGCGTGAACGTGCCGCCGCCGATTGAATAGATACCGCAGAGCATCTGAGAGAATGTGCTCTTGCCGGATCCGTTCTCGCCGATAAGGCCGCGGATCTCGCCTGCTGCAATGGTCAGGGAAACGTCGTTGACGGCGTGGGTAATGCCGAAACGCTTGTCGATATGCTCGGCAACCAGCAAAGTTTTCTTTTCCATGCCCCACACCTCACTTTACTACGCTGCCCTTGCTGCCGCGGGCTGTAAGGGCGACAATGGCAAGCAGTGCACCGCCGGTAACCACGTTCTGGATGGTGGTCGGCGCGCCGAGTGCCACAAATCCGTTGAAGATCAGCGCAATGATGAACTCGCCGACGACAATGGCCGTAATGGGCTTGCCGTACTTGCGGAAAGCCACGCCAAAGAAGGTGCCCATGAGCGGCGTAAAGTTGCGGCTCATGGTGCTCATGCCGGTCAGGGCGGTCATCGTGGTGCCGTAGGAGACGGTCAGGATGGCCATAATGCCCACAAAGAAGTGCAGCAGCATAAAGCCGATGAGCTTGTACTTCTTTACATCAATGCCCATGTTCTTTGCCGTGAACTCGTTGCTGCCGATGGCGTTGCAATACGTGCCGATCTTTGTATAGTTGAGAATGAAGTACATCAGCAGGAACGCAAGACCTGCCAGGATGATGTTGCCGGGCGCGCCGGAGAAGAAGCGCAGGTTCTCATCCAGCGTCTGCTTGACGCCGCCCGCCGCGAATACGGCAACGCTTTCAAGCACCAGCATGAGGCCGACCGTAACGATCATGGAGGGGACGTTCAGGCGGTTATAGAGGACACCGATCAGAAAGCCGATCAGCGTTCCGCATCCGAGGCAGCCCACGATAAAGCCGACATACCCGAGATGCTTCGAAAGAATAACCCCAACGATTGAGGACAGGACGACGTTGGCGCCGACGGCAAAGTCGAACAGGCCCATGACAACGATAAAATACAGGCCGCAGCCGCCGACAGAGTAGATAATGGACGACTGAAGATATGAGAAGAGATTTGCGGGCGACCCGAAATTGTCGGGCGTCAGGATCTTGAAGACCGCATAAAAAAACAGCACCATGGCAGCCAGCAGGGCAAAACCGTAGTATTTACTGTTTTTGAGTTTTTCCAGTTTTTCCGCCATGTATTTCGCTTCCTATTCTTTTGGCTTCCTGCAAAGGCAGCATGCCGCATCGATTTCCGTTCAGTTCCGCACATTCGCAAACCCGTGAAGCGGCAAACCACAGGGGCGGATATGATAAGCCGGTATTTAAGATCCCTCATCAGGATCTCCATACCCGCCCCTGCGGCCTGCCCCGAATCAACCGCAAAACGGCGGAACGGAATGCAGTGGACCAGCCCGCAGCAGCGGGCATCCAGTCCGAAAAGCCCGGGGAAGGGCTCCGACGCGCCTGGCGCAGCCCGTTCCCCGGGTAAGCAGTTTACTTGGTGTGACGAGCCACAACATCCTCAACGGACAGCGCGGCGCAGGCAGCAGCCAGATCGTCATAGGACAGGCCGGCCAGGTTCACGATCTCATCCTGATAGTACGGCAGTTCGGTACCGGTGAAGTACTGAGCATAGTTCGCATAGTCATCAGGAGAAGCAACGAACATGTACGGGAAGACCATGTCATAGAAGCTGTCGGTAGAGGTGGCATAGTTGCCCTTAATGGCAT
>JAFSZW010000267.1 GCA_017458865.1 Clostridia bacterium | reverse complement strand
GTGCCGTCATTGTTCTTTGTCAGAACAGCGATATGCACGTTTTTCAGGTTATATTTGATCTTATTCTTCGACATTTTTGATTACCTCCAAAGTGTAAAGCACCTCGTACAGCTTCTCATCGGGAATCCATACTTCGCTCTTTTCATATGCGTGCCCATGTCCGTCAAGGACACCTTCAACAGCGGCTTCCATATCCGGCTGCTTACGATCCGTATACAGCTCAATGTGGAGCTCATCTATCTTCCTGTACACCCTGCCATCCGCAATGAAGTTGTTGGAACGCGGAAACAGGAATACCAGGAAAGGCGGATCGGGTGACGCACCTTCCTCAAAGTGGTCATATGCAAGGGGAAATCCTGTCTCCTCCAGCATCGCCACAATTTCATCGTAGGTCATTTTTTATCCTTTCCCCAGCGCCCTCGCCAGGTCACGCTCAAGCTGCTCAATGCCATGGTCCTCAGCCGGTTTGATATGCGGTATTGCCCGTACACGGCCGCCGCCCCGCTTGGCATGCCCGTTCTCAAGAAGATGAGCCAGCATGTACCGGGACGGGCTGTACACAGTGACCGCAATCCCGGTTGAACTCTCGGCTGTAACACGGTTTGTCCAGGATTTGGCATACTTTCCAGTGCGCACAGGCGCGGATGCGTTGATATCCTCTTTCACCGTCCTGCCTGCAGCCTTAACCGCCGTTTTCATCTCGTCCGCTGCAAGGTTTTTGTACTCCTCCAGCATGTCATTCACGGCATTCGCAAGCTCATCTACCTTAACGTTCATACTTCCTCCTGGCGTTTCGGACGCTGGCAGGTAAAGCGAAGCGAATCCTTCTGGTAGTTCATTGCGTCAACAGACAGGATGTCATACTGCTCGCCGTTAAAGAGGATGCGGTATTCCGTTGAATTGACCGCTGAAAGTTCAGGACAGTACCGGGTTTCAAACGTAACTGATCGGTTTTCATAGGTGACCGTTTTGCCGTCCTCATATGCCGCATAGGTGTTTGCATAAGCGGAACAGGTGAAATAGTCTGTCCATGTCCGTATCTGGTTCCGGTACCGGTCTGATTCGACTGTACACCGCTGGAATGTGATCCGGGCATTCTTCCGGGCAATCCTTGCCGTGGACGTCATGTCAGACCACCCCTTCCCTTATCTCAAACAGCAGGTTCCGCAGTGTGAGGACAATGTCATGGTGGTCCGCTTCCTCCCTGTGCTCGTAGAGATAGCCGAGCGTATACAGGACAGCGCATCGGAGAAGGTTCTGCATCTGCAGGACTTCGCCTTTTTCCTTTTCTTCTCCGCGTATTGAAACTGAATCATCGCCTGTATATGCCGCAATGGCCTCCCATTCTGTCTGGGACAGACGCGCGACATCCGTGCAAATTGCGCAGGCTGCCAGGATCAGGGATTCGACCAGGGCATCCTCAAAATTCGAATCCACACGCAAATAGGCTTTCGCTTCCTCCAGCGTTACCATTGCCTGCCTCCTTTCAGAAATACAGGGGCAGGGTTTCCCCTGAACCCCCTATTGTGTATCAGGTGCTCACCATAAGGCCGGCAGTCTTCATTGCGCTGAGCAGCCCGTTAAATGCGGTGATCACATCCGCAAGCTGCGCATCGTTGGCAATATCGGTCTGCTTCGCGGCCGGCGTAAAATCATCCTCAAGGCCGGTTACGGTTGCGTTTTCCTCCACAATGAGCTTTCCGCCGATCACCAGCGTATCGCCATTGTCAGTGAAATAGTTCTTTGTTACGCGATCTTTCATCGTTTTACCTCCGTTTATTATTCAAAAGGGGGACTGCCCGGTTAAGGGCAGTCAGGATCAACCGTTGGCGCCGAGCGCGAGGGCCTGCATGGCTTCCGGCAGGATCAGCTTGCCGTCGACACGCTGGGTGCCGAGGAAACCGACCTGGTCGTTGACGGCAAAGAGCTCGTCAAGGCGCTTCATGCTGCGGTTGGTGCGGTCTGCGATCCAATAGTAGTTGAAATCGCCGAACAGGAGCACCTTCTTGCCCGCATCCGTCGCCGGGGTGTTGCTGATCGCCGGCATATAGGTGCTGGTGACGATCTGGTGTCCGAGGACCGTGTCAGGCTCGGCAATTTCGAGGCCCGGCTTCCACAGATAGCGGCCATTGCCGTCCTTGAGCAGCATCAGCTGCAGGAGCACGGTCTCGTTGCAGAGGAACTTCGCCTTCTGGCGGTACGGACCCTTCAGACCGTAGAAGAGCTTGTACACATCATCAAAGGTGATGGTGGAAGCATTTGCGGTCGTCACAGCCGGCGTGCTGATGCAGGTCAGGATACCGGTCGGCTGGCTCGGCGTCTGGGTCGGGTCAACAGAAGGACCGGTGCCGTTGATGAACGCGTTCTCCTCGCAGTTGCCGAAACGGCGTCCGAGGCGCTCAGCGATATAGCCCGCGATATCGAAGGCGGAATCGTGGAGCAGTTCGTTGCTGACACGGACCATGGAGCCCATCTTGTAGGCGCTCAGGGTCTGGACGGCGAACGTCATGTCGCTCTCCGGAATCGCGTTGCCCTCTTCTACCCACGCGGCTTCGCCGTACTCAGCAGCAATCGGGATGGTCCGGGTGCCGCTCTGGGTGCGGATGGTGTGCGCGAGCGTACGGAAAACGTTGTTCTCCTCAAGGGCGCGGATCAGGCGGCGCTCAAACTCGTCAGGAACAGTGTAGCCGCCCTTTTCATCAGAGCCGACAGACAGCCCGGTGGCGTCATCATTGGTGAACTTGCCGCGCATCACGTTCCAGAAATGCCGGCTGTACTCCTCGGTCGCGGTGGGATTGACGGCGGCCTTCTTCTGTCCGGCAGGATTCATCTGTACAGGATTAGAAGTCGGTGCAGAGAGCATGGCGTCCATCTCCATCTGGTCCTCAAGACGCTGGATCTGCTCTCCAAGGGCACGGACGTCATTGGTCATCTTGTCGTACTGCTCAAGATCGGCAGCAGAAACAAGGCCGTTTGCATCACGGTGCTCCTCAAGATAGTTCTTGGTCTGTTCCCACAGGGTGTTGCGCTTGCTGCGAAGTTCGAAAATCTTATTCATGAATACCTCTTTCTCCCATCACTGACGCAGTGGGCTGCGATTATTTGGGTAAAATAAAAGCCGGATCCGTTTTTGAATCCAGCTTTGGTTGGGGGTACATAAAAAGCAGCCGGCCTTAGCGAAGAAAATCCAGCTGCCTTCTAAGCAGTTCATACGGCATAGCGCCGTCAGGGGTACGTCCGTCCATGCCAATCATGGGCGCTTTGGGTTCTGCCTGGGCATCGTCCTGTGTATCTGCCTTGGCGTCTGTAATGTCAGGCTCTGGTGTATCAGTCTCCCCTGTTTCCGTACCAGAATCAAACATGTCTACCTGGACATCTGTGGTGTCGGATTCAGACGTTTCTGCCTGGGCATCTGTGATGTCAGGATCAGACTTTTCTACCTGGGCATCCGTGACATCAGGCTCCGGCATGTCTGCCATCATCCCCGTTTCTGCCGGCTCCACACTTTCCGTGCTGTCTTCGGCATCATCAGGTTCCGCTTCTGCTCC
>JAFSZW010000266.1 GCA_017458865.1 Clostridia bacterium | reverse complement strand
GGAGCTTGACTTCTTCGTTCCCTGGCTGCTGGATGAAATCAGGGCGAGTGAGCCCAGGATGATTGCCGTGCTTGGTAATACGCCGCTGCATGCACTTGCCGGCAAAAATGTGATGATCGGCAGTGTTCATGGACAGATGGTGCCGATCCGGGGAACAGAAAGATCCTGCTTTGCGCTGTATCATCCGGCAAGTCTGATCTACAATCCCTCACTCAGGGATGTCTATGAGGCAGATATCAGGGCGCTTGCTGCACTGGTTCAGGCAAATGAAGCCGGATAAATGCTCAGATTCCTGCAATGCAATTGGAAAAGGAGGCGCGTATGGAATCATTTCTTGTCAATATTCTGCCGCTGGTGCTCAGCTATGCTGCCGGCGCCGGCCTGATAGTCCTTGAGGTTTTCATCCCAGGATTCGGGTTGCCGGGCATATCCGGCATCCTGCTGCTGGCTCTTGGAACGTGGCTGACTGCGCGCGCTTTTGCACTGGGGCCAGCAATCCTGGTACTGGTCATTGTTGTTATTCTGCTGACCATCGCAATCATTTTCATTCTGCGCTCGGCAACGAAGGGAAAACTCAGGAGTTCACCGTTTTTCCTCAAGGAAAAGGAACCAGTGCCGGATGAGAAGGAGAAATTCACGAACCTTGACGGGAAAACCGGGACGGCGCTTACCGCACTCCGGCCGGCCGGCATCGGTCTGATTGAAGGGAAACGGATTGATGTGGTCGCGGATGGAGAGTTTATTGAGGCAAATGAACCGATTGTCGTTACGCTTGTAAAGGGAAATCGGGTTGTTGTAAAAAATGCATAACAGTGTTCGTTATGAAAGATTAGGAGGAGTAAAATGGTACAGGGAATTATTGTTATTGTCGTAATACTGCTTGCTCTTATTGTCTTTTTCCATTTCATTCCGGTTGGCCTCTGGATTTCGGCCATGGCATCCGGCGTTCATATTTCAGTGGTTACCCTGATCGGCATGCGGATTCGCCGCGTTTCTCCGAGTAAAATCGTGACGCCGCTGATTAAAGCGGAAAAAGCAGGTCTGAAACTGGATATCGGGCGCATGGAAGCGCATTATCTGGCAGGCGGTAATCTGGACCGTGTTGTAACGGCACTTATTACTGCCCGTGGTGCCAATATCAGCCTGGATTTCGCTGAGGCGTGTGCAATTGACCTTGCTGGCCGCGATGTGCTGCAGGCTGTCCAGATGAGCGTTAACCCGAAGGTTATTGAAACCCCGATTGTTGCCGCGATTGCCAAGGACGGCATTGAGCTGCGTGCAAAGGCAAGAGTTACCGTGCGCGCGAACATAGAGCGCCTGGTCGGCGGTGCCGGTGAGGAAACCGTTGTCGCCCGTGTTGGCGAGGGTATTGTTACGACAGTCGGTTCTGCTGAGACACACAAGGCGGTTCTTGAAAATCCGGACCTGATCAGCCGCACCGTGCTGAACAAGGGACTGGATGCCGGAACGGCATTTGAGATTCTCTCGATTGATATCGCAGACGTTGATGTTGGACGGAATATAGGCGCTCAGCTTCAGATGGACCAGGCTGAGGCAGACCGCCGCATCGCACAGGCGAAGGCTGAGGAACGCCGTGCAATGGCTGTTGCCCGTGAGCAGGAGATGAAAGCTGAGGCCCAGGAGCAGCGTGCAAAGGTTATTGAGGCAGAGGCAGAGGTGCCGCGCGCAATGGCTGCTGCGCTCCGTGAGGGTAAGCTTGGCGTACTTGATTACTACGAGATGAAGAATACCATTGCGGATACTGATATGCGTGAGGCGATTGCCGGAATGAACGGCGAGAGCAGCCACAAGGATACCAGAAAGTAACAGATGTTGTCCGGCAGGCCCGCCTGCCGGACTGGTACGGAACACCAGCTTGAAACAGAGAGGAGGCGACGCGGATGGATTTTTCTGATATTGCAATTGTTGCGATCATTTTCCTGTTCAGCTTTATCTTCAGTTCTGCCGCGAAAAAGGGATCCGGAACGAAAAACAAAGCGGGGAACAAACAGAGTGCTGCCCCGGTAAAAGGCAGGAACGCCGGCGCCGCTGATAAGAGGAAAAGGGCTGTGCAATCTGATGCCCGCGAGCAGGCTGTTTCTGTGGCAAGAGAAGGCGCAGATCCCTGCCATGATTATATGCTGAGCCCCATGGAAGAGCAGATGCACTATGAGGCCCACAGTGCCGATGAGATGGCTGAGGCGGGAGAGGGAGAAGATCCCTGTCATGTTGGCAATGCCGCGAAGCCGCAGGAGGAACAGAAAGAGCCCGGCGCAAGCCCGCCTGAACTGTCCCCGGTCGCCAGGGCAATTATCATGTCAGAAGTTCTGAAACGTCCGTCGCAGCGCCGACAGGAAAGGCAGATGCGGCACAGAAAGGCAATGTATGGCTGACAAAGTGCGCGTTTTCATTGCAGATGATGAACCTGGAATGCGTCTCATTCTGCGGAAGATTGTGGAACGGGAGGAAGGGTTTGAGGTCTGCGGGGAGGCGGACAGCGGTCCGAAACTGATTGAACAGTTTGAAACGCTGCGGCCTGCAGTGTGTTTCCTGGATGTGGAAATGCCAGGACTGAACGGGCTTGAGTGCGCAAAACTCATTCAGGATATGGAACCCAGTACTATCCTGATTTTTGCGACCGCGCATGATGGCTACATGGCGCAGGCGTTTGAGGTGTACGCGTTTGATTACCTTGTGAAGCCGTTTAAACTTGAACGGGTCAGGCAGACCCTGCAAAGGATCCTGCAGGTCAAGGGTGATTTCGCGGCAGGAGATCAGAAGGCTATTCGAATGGCTGAGAACCGTCCCCAGACGGGGCGGATCATGCTGCGGCACAAGGACGGCGTGAACTTCGTGAGTGAGAAGGACATCCTGCTCATTCAGCGCGAAAACCGTGCAACTGTCCTTTATGCAACAGATGACCGGCGCTTCGAGACCAGTGATTCGCTGGGCGATGTGGAGGCACGGCTTGACCCTGCACACTTTTTCCGGTGTCACAAGTCCTACATCATCAACCTGGATGCGATTGATACGATTACCCCGTATGGACGGTGGACTTATGTCGTCCATTTGAACGGGACCAAGCAGGACGCGCTCATTACTCACGATAAATACGAAGAACTGGAACGCATGTTCGCATAATACAAAGACAGTCATGCAAAACATGACTGTCTATTTATCTGGCTGATTCCAACTCACTGTTTCGGCAGACCTTCAGCGAGGACAACAGTATATGACAGGCTTTCTGCCCATGATTCGACTGCCCGGCGAATCTGTGCATACAGGATATGACAACTATACGATGGACGTTCTGGCATCATTCTCCGGTTACACAGAGGAAGTGATTCATCGATTATTGCTGGGCGACAAATGGGAAACAACGTGATGGAGAGCAGCTTGATGGCGTTTTTATGGCTTGCTCAGCCTGCTGGCCTTGAGTTGCATGAGTTCAATCAGTGCGGTTTTCATGTCCGAAGGCAGGAGGGAATCCTCGCACATGCGAATCCATTTGGGAACACAGTCAAGCATTTTACGGATCATGTTTTCTGCGATCCTATTTGGAATGCCGACCGATTCGGCGTAACTCAGGAAATCTGTGCGACACAGACTTGTTTTCTTTCCGTTCATGGTCAGGGCAAATTCTTCCGTATCCTCCGGCAGGATGATGTTTACCGGCAACAGATCATAGGCAGGGGACAGCACATATGCACCGCTTCCTGGCGCAGTTTCCATGAGGGAGAAGTTCTTTAAATGCATGTCAGAATTGCCTGTCAGGAAGCAAAAGATTAGCCGCAGGTACAGCTCAGTCAGGTCAAGCCCGGGACGGGAAGAATACCGCTTAATCACCGCAGCGCAGCGTTCATATGAACCGTGGTATTTATCCTGAGTGAGCCGCAGATCAAGCTGACAGAAGTCTTCCATTGCCAGTAGCTGTATTTCATGACTGTTCTGCTCATGTATTCGATCTACCCGCCGGGTCAGATAGGCATAGCCGTTTCTGAGCCGAATCAGGGCGTGAGGGACAACGGAGATTTTCGCTGCAGCAGCCATTTGCATCACGAGATGCTCTGATTCAGGCAGAGAACGAAATTCTGCTGTCTGTGGCTTAAGCATGTAATCTGTCGGGTAATCTGCTGCAGTTAACCGGGGCATTTTCCCGCCTGAAAGATGTAAAGACAGCTTCTTCTGTACGCCAGGCACCGTACAGCCCTTTTGGACAGCTTTTTCGGCCAGGAGAGTCAAATTGTCATCGGTCGGTTCGATTTCAGGCAGTGTCCTGGAGCTGAAAAAGTGCCGGATACAGGCTGGATGCCAGTCAGATGAGGGGATTGGTTCCCGAAGCGGCCTGCCGCAACAAAGACAGTTCATATAGCCACCTCCCTGATGCCGACACAGCCGATACAGTCATGGCAGGCTGCCATGAGCAGGGCGAAGCGGTCTGATGGATCAATTTTCCAGTTGCGGGTTACCATGTCCAGCAGCCATCCCTCTGGAATCAGGCCGTCAAAGAAGGGGAACAGTGTATGAGGATGTGTAGGGCTCAGGACGAAGCGGCAGAGTAAGAGAGACAGCACAGGCATTCAGATCATTTATATAGGCAGAATCATAAATAAAACGGTATCCTTCGTCCGTTTCCTGGAGCAGCCCGGCAAGGAGACCCCGGACAAAGACACCGGACTGGCGTGATACTGTCATGCCTGCTCATCTTCTTTCTCTGGTTCAATTCGGCCTGGTACAGCTTCCATGCCGAACATCGCCAGGGCCTGATTGACCTTGTCCATACGGACCGTTGTCTTTCCCCGCTCCAGATCATGAATAAAGCGTAATCCAAGTCCGGAGCGCAGAGCGAACTCTTCCTGCGTCAGACCTGCTGCCTTCCTGCTTTCACGAACAAAGGCACCGATTATATTGCTTTGCATCTCGTATTCTCCTAAAGTTTTTGATTGTCGACATGGCTGCTATCCGGCGTGCAAATCGAAGATGGGTATTCTAATAATATTCCCGATCGGGCAGATATTCAAGGCGTTTTTTGAAAAACAACCCGATCGGGAAGATTTATAGATGAATGATATAAAAACAACCCGATCGGGAAGATTCTGGAAGCTACAGAGTAATATTCCGATCGGGTTGACAGGTATAATGGGTAAAAAGAAAACCCATCTTGGAAGACGGGTTAAGTGTTTATTAAATCAGACATTCGCCAGCTCACGAGCCATGCGAGCCTTCTCACGATTGGCGGCATTCTTAGAAATGACACCCTTAGAAGCTGCTTTATCAACGGCCGAAGAGGCGGCACTCAGCATCTCAGCATTCGCATTCTTGGACGCAATTGCGGCGTCGAACTTCCTGATGGCTGTTCTCGTCTGAGACTTCACCATACGGTTACGAAGTGTTTTGTGCTCGGTAACGCTGACGCGCTTAATAGCAGACTTAATATTTGGCAAGGAATTCACCTCCTCAGGAATAATCAAATTTCAGCAGACGCTATTCTAACACAAACCAAAAGTCAGTGCAATAGGCCAACTGGAAAAAAACGGAATAAAAGACATATTTTTTGGGCATTGCCGGCGGCAATGCCCGAAAATCCGGCTGATGGTTACGCCTTGATGTAGGCGTACAGGAGACGGACGGACTGAGCGGCAGCCATTTCGATGAATGCATGATAATCCATCTTGGACGAATTGTCAGCAGAATCGGAAATTGCACGCAGAATACAGAACGGGATGCGGTTCTGGTAGCATACCTGTCCGATTGCGCCGCCTTCCATCTCGCAGGCGATTGCATGGAACTTCTCCTGCAGATAGGCCTTCTTCTCATCAGAGCCGATGAACTGGTCGCCGCTGGCAATGATTCCGCCCATTGTGCGGATACCAAGCACTTTGGCGCAGGCAATGAGATGCTCGGAGACTGTGCGGTCTGCCGGAATCTCAATACGTTTGATTTCTGAAATATAGCCAATGGGATCGCCGAGAACAGAAGTGTCCACATCATGCTGAACAACAGATGTAGAAATGGCAATTGACCCGATTGCAAGGTCATTGGAAAGAGAACCGGCAATACCGGTATTAATGATGACATCCGGATGATAGGTGGAGATCATCGCCTGAGCGCACATGGCGGCGGCAACCTTCCCAATACCGCCTACGGCGGTAACAACCTCTTTCCCCTCCACGGTACCGGAGACGAAAGGAATACCAGCTATGGTTTCAGAAGTCGGATTTTGAATGAATGCGCGAAAACTTTCCATTTCGACATTCAATGCAGAAATAATTCCGATCATAATTCTGATCCCCCTTAAAAGAATGGTTTATTATACAGCTTTTATATTTAAGATGCAACATAAAATTTGAACACTTCAAATAGATGCTTTGCACAGCGTTGCACACTCAACAGGTGCATCTTTGCATGAAAACAGAAGAAAGGCGTATGTCTGCATGGGAATCAGCCTGTCTGTCAGCGCAAAACGGCATCACTGCTTGCCTGATACAGGTGTCGTTCTGACACACTTTATACCTGGTGCCTGGTCAGGCAAAGGCGTATTTTGCCAGGGCAGGCCGGAATTGTAGGATAAACCGCCAAGAGAAGCGGCAAAGTCGGGCATGGAAAGCGTATTGTTCCAGACACCAGCTGCGGCCTGGATCAGCTCTGCAGCCCGGTCTGTGGCGGCCAGATACAGATCATCCATGCTCTCGGTCCGAATGCGATCCGGCTCAAAGATGGATGCCCAGGGCAGATGTGCGTCATTCCAGAGGTCTTCCCTGGGAATATCAGGCGGGATCATGTGTGCATGAACTGCCATATCAAGCCCAAGCGGCAGACGGCCGAAAAAGCGGTATTTGATACCCTTGCCGGAGTGCAGGAAAGCGGCAATGTGCACGCCGGCGTTCCAGACGTTGAGCAACGTCGCCTCATCTATCTGAATGTCCGGGTATACGCGGCATATGGCAGATGCACACAGATGGGCGCATGCTTTCCGCTGCTCTTCTGAAAGCATGCGAAGGCCTGCCAGCTGCTCCGGAATGCCCTGCGGATAGCCGTCCCGCCGGTAACGCACGATTTCATAAGCGTGTTCAACAATTCCGTGGAGATTGGATGAGTAGGAACCATCCTCTCTCAGGGAATGACCATAGACATACGGATGGAATATCGTATCTGCCGCATAGTGGGTCAAGAATCCCATGCAATATGCACGCTCAAGGTCAGATCTGGCCTGAGCCATGAGTGTACAGAGAAAGGTATCTGTACGCTCACGATGCATCCGAATGCCAGCAGTGGTTGCCAGTCCGGGCTTCCCGCGGTAAAACCCGTAAAACAGAGCATCCGGCCCCTCGGAACCCGCAAGACAGGCAGCCAGCATCGGCTTGTCGAGTGAACGCCCAAGTTGCCTGAGTGATGCCAGGGCGACGGACTGGTGTACGTAAGATGCGGGCATGATTCACCTCTGCTTTGAAACGGTCAGGCATGCCGCAGGCGGCGATATGCTCAGAAATGATCTCCATGACGCTGGATCTGGGCATTCAGCAGATGAATGTCGCCGCAGCTCATGGTAATGACCAGGTCGCCCGGTGCCCAGTGGTCACGGAGATAACGCTCAGCGTCATCAAAGGTCGGTGTATAGTGGACGCTCTGGCCGGTTTTGGCAATGGCATCAACCAGCATGGTCGAATGGATATCGCCTGGATCTTTCTCCCGTGCTGCAAAAATGTCGGTGATCAGGATCTCATCCGCCAGATCACAGCAATGGATGTAATCGTTGAAAAGCGTCTTTACACGTGAGTAGGTATGCGGCTGCATAACGGCCCAGATCCGGTTGTGAGGCTGCATGACGGCGTTCTTTATGGCGCTGTGCATTTCTGCAGGATTGTGGCCGTAGTCGGTGTACAGCGCGACGCCGCAGACATCGCCGGTATGTTCAAAGCGGCGGTGCGGAGCGGTAAAGCGTCCAAGCGATTCAGCGACCGCATTGGGACTGGCGCCGGCAGTGACACAGGCGGCGATTGTCGCAAGTGCATGCATCACATTGAATTCACCCGGAATGTTCAGGTGAAGATGGGTGAGCGGCTTTCCTTTAAATGCCACATCGAAATCGGCGCAGCCATGCTCATCATAGGTAAGGTTGTAGGGAGCCCACTGGCAGTCGGCAGTCAGGCCGAAGGAGATGACCTGGCAGGTTTGCTCCCGCATCAGGCGGCGGACCAGAGGATCGTTTCCATTGCCGATGCATGCGCCATCCGGGGGCAGCAAGCGGCAGAAACGGGAAAAGGACTGGTAAATATCCTCAAGGTCCTTATAAAAGTCCAGATGGTCTTCCTCAATGTTGGTGACAACGGCAATGGTGGGATGAAACTCCCAGAAACTGCCGTGATATTCGCAGGCTTCGACGACAAAGGTCTCATGACTTCCGATGCGGGTGCTGCCGCCGATGTAATCGAGCTGACCACCGATGTGGACCGTCGGATCCATGCCGATATCCAGCAGGACCTCGGCAATCATGGAGGTGGTGGTTGTCTTGCCATGCGTGCCGCAGACGTTGATTGCCTTACTGTATCCCTCCATCAGCTGTCCGAGAAGGGTACTGCGTTCAATCTCGGGGATACCAAGCTCGCGTGCATGTGCGCGCTCCGGATTGTCGGGCGAGATGGCAGCAGAGAAGATCACCAGATCAGCACCTTCCACGTTTTCAGCGCGGTGTCCTATTGAGACGCTTATGCCTTTTTGAACGAGCTGATCTGTCAGATATGAATGGGCGTTGTCTGAACCGGTAACGACATATCCATTATCCCGGAGCATACCGGCGAGGCCGCTCATGGAGCTGCCGCCGATGCCGATC
>JAFSZW010000265.1 GCA_017458865.1 Clostridia bacterium | reverse complement strand
TAGTTAAACATCATGTAATAGATGCCGTCCTTCACGACGGGGTAAGGGCTCGGCATATAAATGCCTTTGGTATTGACAAATTTCTCAGGATATGTGAGTGTAAACCCCATTTTATCCCAGGTTTCCTTTTTCCCCTCAGCAAAGGCAGGCATGCTGAGAACGAAGATCATCACGGAGATCAGTACGAGTGTTACAATTCTCTTCATTGTTTTTTCCTTTCTGACAAGATGATTTTTATATTCATTTTTTTGCAGACTCAGAATAATGCTCTTCTACGCTCCGGATGCCTGCGCGTAAAGAGCCGCAAGCATCTCCGCTGTGACAGAACCCTTCTGGTTGTAGATCACGACCCCATTTCGATCAAGCACAATGGTCTGCGGCAGAGTCGAAGATCCGTTGACGATGCCCCACAGTTCATCATCCTCTGAATCCAATGCGAAGGGAATGCCCCATCCCTTGTCTGCAAGGAATTCGTCAGGCTCGTCCGTCACAATGGAGGAGTGCACAGCGAGCATGGCAATGTCGCCCTCATGCTCACGGTAAAGCGCGTCAAAATGCGGCAGTTCCTGCACACAGGGCGTGCAGTAAGTCGCCCAAAGATTGATGAAGACGATCTTGCCGCGCGTGTCTGCGAGATGGAACTCCGTACCGTCGAGGCAGGTGATCGTGAAGTCTTCCAGCTGCATCCCGACATCATAACCGATCGGGATCTCAGCCTGCTCTGTCATCACCGGTTCAGGCCCTGTCTCTGTCGCTGTTTTCACACGGACAGAAGGATCAAGGAAGTTGAACCAGACAAGCGCAAAGCACAGCACCGCGAGCGCGATACCCCAGGCGATACGCCTGATTTTTTTGTGCTGATTCTCCTCTTCGGCACTCATGGTGCCTGCCGGAGCTTTGAACACCGCGCCGCCGGCCTTGAGAGAGATCGCCTTTTGGGCACAGGAGTTCATGCATTTTGAGCAGTGAATACATTCATGGTCGCCCACATGCCGCACATCCATGCCGCAGTTTCGCACACAGGCGCCGCAGCCGTTACAGCGATCCTCATCAACCCGTACACCCACCAGGCAGAAGCGGTTGAAGAGCCCGTATATCGCGCCGAGCGGGCAGAGAAACCGGCAGAAACTGCGATAGCAGAATACGCAGGCGAGGCCGATGATCAGCATAATCGTGAACTTCCGTGTAAAAAGGATCCCCAGCATGCTGAACAGGCTCATGTTGTTAGGGTTGGAAAGCAGCCCGATAGCACCCTCCAGCGTGCCGGCCGGACAGATGTACTTGCAGAAGCCCGGCACTGTCAGGCCGTGCCTGATGTCGTACCACATGGGTATGGCGGCGGCAAATACCACCAAAATCACATATTTCAGATACGACAGCACCCGCGTGACCCGGCTTTTTTTCAGCTTCGGCGTGGGAATCTTGTGCAGCAGCTCCTGGATCAGCCCCAGCGGGCAGAGCCAGCCGCAGATGCTGCGCCCCAGCATCAGGCCGTAGAGCATCAGGATGCCGAACACATAAAAGCCGATGCGGTTCCCCGAATGGCCCAGGGCGTTTTGCAGCGCTCCCAGCGGACATGCGCCCACCGCCCCGGGGCAGGAATAGCAGTTGAAGCCGGGAACGCAGACCGCTTTCGTATTCCCTTTATAGATTCTTCCGGTAACGAATCCCTTCACCTGCGCGTTATAAAGCACCGCGCAGTACAGTTGGATCAGCCTCCGCTTGGAAGGCCGGTGGGTCTGCCACCATGACGCTTTCACATTATCCAAGGCCGACACACTCCGTACAAATATTGATTGCCTTAATCAGCACATCCTTCATGCCGCCGTTGTGGATTCCGGCAATGATAAAGATCACCGCAACGGCCAGGATTGCCGCGCGGGCGGCGTTTTTCCCCTTTCCCGCCGCGGTCTTCGCCTTCGGCGCCGGGGCAAGGCCCGCGGCCTTTTCCTCTTTGGC
>JAFSZW010000264.1 GCA_017458865.1 Clostridia bacterium | reverse complement strand
TGACAACCGCACCGACAAAAACGCCGATGTAAATCTCTATCCGCTCATGATCCCCTGTTTCCGGTGCATCGGACAACAGCCGTGACAGGATTTCACCCGTGGTTTTGATATGCGGACGGTATCTGGCCGTAAGTCTGTATGCGTTAACACCATCATCATTCAGTGTCAGTCCATACGGCTTTGCACTGACCGGATCAAGTGTGTACCGAATATTCCTTCCCTCGTCATCCGCCATAGGCAGAAGGCCTGTCGTCGTCGACCAGCCGTTATCTGGACTGAGTATCAGACGATCCAGTTCCTCACCGTTGGCAAGCACACGGATTGCGAGCGAATTTGGCCTCAGTGCTTCCTGATTCTGAAGGTCGTCGAATTCACATTCTATCGCCATTTCTGTATAAGACATCATGAGAAATTCTGGCTCCTCTTCCAGTGAAGTGTTCACTGAAAGATGTCCATCCCCATTGTCTGTAAGTTCCACAGAAAACTGGATTTCGTCCATCCCCTCAACCTGGATGAGCGATGTAAACGGTCCATCAATCTGCAGCTTGTAGTAAATCGGCGAGTCTGCAACGTCACTCAACGTAAACTCCAGTGCATCGAGTTCCACCGTTTCCTTCTGCTTACCCTTTGGTTCTATGGATACAGCGTCAACCTCAAGCCATTCACATGCATCATTCTCCTGAAAAAGTCGAATCGTAAACACTTCACCCAGTAGAAAGCTGCGTCCAAGGATACGGATTTCTCCACCAACATTCAGTGACCCATCTGCAGAATAGTGATTTCCAAACAGGATTCGGTCTGCATTCGTCCATGCACCAGCAGCATCTTTCTTTGAATAAGCCATGTTAACCGTCAAAGAGCCGTTGCCGTCATCCCTGACTGCTGTGATTACGCGGAATTCCTGCCTGTCATATTCGACACCGAGTGCATTCCCTATCTTCTGGCGAACCAGATAATACCGGACCTGTCCGATATCTGCAGCTGTAAATAAAACAGGATCAAAAGCAAATGTTCCATCCTCCTGAAGCGCCGCTTCACCGAGAATCATCCCGTTTTCATCCAGCAGTTCGAACTCAAATTCACCGACTTTCACCTGTCGTTCAAGTGGTTTCAGGTAACCTGAGATTACCGACTGTCCGCTGGCTTCATAACGATTAACAAAAGATGCAGATGCCAGTTGCCCCTCCAGCAGGACTTCGCTCCTCGCCTGCAGTTGTCCGGAGCCTGACTCCGATTCACTCACCGTAATTCTGACCTGATACTTTGTCTCATCATAGATGGTATTGGGAAGATGTTCGCTCGCCTGACAGAGTTCAAACGTATAGACACCCACCTGGTTGAACTCCAGAGGATCAAAGGCAAACCGTTGACCGGATACAGGTTCGCCGCGTGGCTGAACCTCATCAAGAATGACTGTCGTTTCAAGCCGGAATGTCTCTCCAAATGCCTCCCTGGTAACATCATCCGATGGTGTCAGAACAAAAACTGCTGTTTCCCTGGGTTTTGCAGCCCGATAGAGAAGCTGCACATGACCGGTAACCACAATCTGCCCGCTTGGCGAATAGACAAACTGAAAATCTGCCCGCTCAGTCGATCTGTATATGAGTGTCCCTTCTGCCATCTGTTGTTCCGCCAGATAGCCAACTGTCGGTTCAGGCCGGACTGTATATGGAATACCCGCCGGCAGGTCATGAAGCGTCACGGATTCACCATGTGCGAGTTCGATTCCAATGATCCCGTCCACTGCCTGCAGTGTCTGGCTTTCCATTCCTTCTGAGCGGACAAAAGAGGCAGAGACGTCTTCATTTCCTATTGCTGGTATATCAATCCGGAAGGACATCTTCCGTTTCTCATACCCTCTTTCGATAATAACGGAATCCGTTCTGACCGTTACAGCACTGGCAATCGTCAGTGACGCGAGCGCTTTGTTTCTGAAAACAATCCCGTCGCTGTTTTCATGTTCCGATAGTTGCAGGCTCGGGAAAAGATGTCCGTTATCATCATCCGTCACAGTTAATATCAGCTCTGCCTCATGATCATCCAGCTGAACACCCGCAAGCTGTACATCCAATTGCGTCAGGGTGAACACGTACCGTCCCGCCTGAAGTGCCTCTAACCCTTTTCCGGACGGATTCCCCGGTACAGCCAGACTGACGGCGAAAGACGGTGCGTCGCTGGAAGCCTGATACAGAATCCCTTCATCCCCGCCGATAAACCGGAATCCTTTCCCGTATGCACTGAGAGTCTCATCGTCTGCCGGCTGCAAAATAAATTTGAATACCTCATCTGACCATTGACCGTTTTCAAGGACAACCGTGCCTGAAACTGCTGTGCCGGCATCTCCCATCACTGTTTCCGGCTCATATTGTGCTGTCAGATGAATCTGTACAGCCTGCCCGATAACACCTGATAACGTCTCACCCTCATCCGGCAGGATCATAAATCCAGCTGCTGGCACAGGACGGATTTCATACGCTGAGCCAAACGGGAGCCATATTGTTGCCTGTTCATTGAAAAGTGTGAGCACTTCACCTGATACGATCTGTCCGCTCTTTGTTCCTATGGTATAGACAAACTTTGTCTGCTGTCCGGCATTCCTTACATTCAGCTGGTACGACATGGGCCTGTCTTTCTCTACCGTCTGCGAATTAATCTGAAGCGGGAACAGTCTGATATTGGTAAACCGGATGGCATCTCTTGCCTGTTTCTGCCCGGACCCATCCACTTCTGACACAGACTGCTGCACAGCAGCCGTACCATTTTCAAGATAAGATACGGTATAGTCAACCACATACACGGTAGCATCCACGATCATCATCGGCATGCTCTTTACCGGCTTTTGGGTTACCCGGTAACTGGATGTTCCAGCCCCCGTCAGCTGCCGCTTCGCACCTGCAAACGCATACTGTC
>JAFSZW010000025.1 GCA_017458865.1 Clostridia bacterium | reverse complement strand
GAGGAAGAGCAGAGCCGCCTGGATGACATTGCCCAGACGCTGCTTGTTGCCGCGTGGGACAACCAGAAAAGCGGCGGCGGCGACGAGGCGAGGGAGCTGCTGGCAGACGGCCATGGCCAGGAAATGCTGTGGAAACTGCTGTACTCGACGTATCTGGTCAGCGGACCAAAGGTAAGCACAGCCAATAAAAAAGCGATTACAGGGCTTTCTGCTCAGCAGATGGACGATTTCCGCCAGGGATTGCTGATGGCTTTGACAGATGAGAATGCGGAACTGCCTGCAGCTGCAGTGAAAGCAGCCGGCGACTTGACGGGGCAGGAGCGGCAGTCTGCGCTGATGCAGCTGTACTTTACCAGTATGGATACTGCCGGAAAGACAACGGATGCGGTAAATACACTGAAAAAGTCAGTCCGCGATAAGGCAGCACAGCTGTCTGCATTCCGCATGATTGCCACCAACGAGGTTTCCGGACTGTGGCAGATGGTTATCAGCCACAGCAGGACATTCATTCTGGCTGGTATTCTCGTGGCACTGGATGCATTGCTGCTGGCGATTCTCATGATGGGAGATCAGACCTGGATTTTCGACTTCAAGTGGATCATTATCCTGGCCATTATTGATTTCCTGCTGCTGTTCCAGCTGATGCCCCTCATCTATATGGTGATCAAGGCATTCTTCCCGGACAGCACATTCTCGCTTGAGACATTCAGGCGTCTTTATACATACTCGCTGAACCTGGATGCACTCAGGAACACGCTGATCGCATCTTTTGCCACCATGATCCTGGGGACGCTCCTGGCATTCCCGCTGGCATGGCTGGTTGGCCGCACCAATCTGTTTGGCAAGAAGTTCTTCAGGGCGTTGTTTGTGCTGACGTATATGGTGCCGCCGTATGTGGGCGCCATGGCATGGCTGCGTCTGCTCAATCCGAACGTCGGTACGATTAACAGATGGCTGCGGATCCTGTTCCATCTCAGCAATGAGCCGGGTCCGCTGAATGTCTACAGCCTGCCGGGCATGATCTGGGTTCTGACGAGTTTCTATTATCCGTATGCGTTCATCACAATCAGCAGGGCGATGGAAAAGATGGATCCATCCCTTGAGGAGGCCAGCCGGATCAGCGGAAGCTCTCCGCTTAAGACGGTATTTACCATTACGCTGCCCATGATGATGCCATCCCTCATCTCCGGCGCACTGCTGGTTTTCGTCAGTGCAGCAAGCTGTTATGGCATTCCGTCCATTATCGGCAGCCCCGGACGCGTGCACACCGTAACAACCCGCATAGTCGAGTATGTTGCACTGGGACAGCAGGGACTCAATGATGCGACCGGTCTGGCGGTATTCCTGATGGTTCTGGCAGTTGTCATCCTGTTTATTTCGGATGTCGTGCTGGCGAAACGTCAGTATATCACTGTTTCAGGCAAATCTGTCCGTCCTGCAATTGTGGATCTCGGGCGCTGGCGGATACCGCTGACTGCAGTTGTCTGTATATTTGCAGGTATCGTCATTTTCATTCCGTTTGCAACCATCTTTGCGACATCATTCAAGATTGATGTGGGCAAGAGCATGTTCAGGGCAGACAACTTCACCCTGACGAACTGGCAGACGGTCTTTGGGCGTGTCGAAACGATGAACTGTTTCAAGAACTCGCTGATGTATGCATCTGTTGCAGCGACCATTGGCATAGTCATTGCCTGTACGATGAGTTATCTCCTTCAGCGGACGAGGATCAGGGGCAGAAAGATTCCCGATTTCCTGATTACGCTCGGATCGGGCACACCGTCTGTGGTTATCGCGCTTGGACTGATCATGACCATGAAGGGCAATTTCGGTATCAATATCTACAATACCGCCTATATCATGATCATTGCGTACATGATCAAGTACCTGATGATGGGCATGCGTACTGTTGTATCGGCCATGAGCCAGGTCCACGTGTCGCTCGAGGAGTGCAGCCAGGTGTCGGGTGCAACCTGGATGAAAACCATGTTCAAAATCACCGGCCCGTTGATTTTCCCGAGCATTGCAGCCGGCTGGTTCCTGATTTTCATTCCGAGTTTCTACGAACTGTCCATGACGACGCTGCTCTACTCAAGCACAACCAAGACGATTGGTTTCCAGCTCTATGAATATTGGACATTTACCAGTCAGCCAATGAGCTGTGCCATGGCGTTTGGTATTCTGCTGATTGTTGTACTGCTGAACTTTGTACTGAATCGTCTGACAAAGGGCGAATTCTCTATCTGAGAAAGGACTTAATCAAATGGCAACTGTAACAATTAAACATGTCACCAAAGCCTTTGGTGACAACGTTGTGCTCAAGGAATTTAATGAGACCTTTGCGGACGGAGAGTTCATTACGCTGCTTGGCCCATCCGGCTGCGGGAAGACGACGATGCTGCGCATCATAGCCGGCTTCGAAAAGCCGACATCGGGGGAACTGTATATTGATGATGCCCTGGTATCCGGCGGCAAAACATTCGTACCGCCCGAAAAACGGAGCATTGGTATGGTCTTCCAGAGCTATGCCGTATGGCCGCATATGAACGTTTTTGACAACGTTGCCTATCCGCTGACGATCAAGAAAACCTCGAAGGCTGAGATCAAAAAGAGTGTAAGCCGTGTGCTTGAGATTGTGCATCTCAGCCAGTATGCGGAGCGCTTCCCGAACCAGCTGTCCGGCGGTCAGCAGCAGCGCGTTGCGCTGGCGCGTGCACTTGTCGCAGCGCCAAAGCTGATGCTGCTGGATGAACCGCTTTCGAACCTGGACGCCAAGCTCCGAGAATCCATGCGGTTTGAGATCAAGGAAATCCAGAGGCAGCTGGGGATCACCGTGGTCTATGTTACGCATGATCAGACTGAGGCAATGGCCATGAGTGACCGGATTTTCCTGATCAATCGCGGTGTTGTGCAGCAGAGCGGCAGTCCTGAGGAGATTTACAACAATCCGGCGAACCAGTTCGTTGCGGACTTCCTTGGCAAGGTGGATTTCTTTAAGGGCGTTTCAGATGGCGGCGCCATTACCTTCCCGGCCATGGGCGGTCAGTCTGTTCCGTACAGCGGGCCGAGAACCGGTAAGGTTGAGATTGCAGTCCGTCCGGAAAACATTTACTTTACGCCGGATGGTGTGCTTAGTGGAACCCTTGAGTCACAATACTATCTTGGCGATGTGGACGACTGCCGTGTTCGCGTTGGTGATACGCTTGTCCGGGTCATTGCAAACGGATATGAGTACAAAACTCTTAAGGTCGGCCAGCAGGTTCGGCTTGGTGTGCGCGACTTTATGGTCTTTGAGGATAACGGTCTGCTGGAGCAGATGCTGGAGATCCAGACCTGAGTGATGACGGAGGGAAAGCTATGACAGATCGAATCCGGGCATTGTATCACAGGATGATTGATTTTGATGCGGGCGATCCGGATCTCATTCAACACTTTTCCAAGGTGCATGCCTATGCGAAACTGATAGCCGAATCAGAGCACATGGACCCGCACATGAGCGAAGTCCTTGAGGCGGCTGCACTGGTGCATGATATCGCCATCCCGCTGTGCAACCAGAAATACGGCGCACATCCGGGCAACCTGCAGGAGCAGGAAGGACCGCCGCTGGTGCGGGAGATGCTGGCGGAGATGCCGTTTGACGGGGATGAGGTTGACCGGATTGCGCAGCTTGTCGGCGAGCATCATACCTGCGTGCCGGTTGACGGAATGGATCACCAGATTCTCCTTGAAGCTGATTTTATTGTTAACAGCTACGAAAATGAGTATTCACGTGAGCAGCTGCACAGGACATACCGGAACGTTTTCGCAACCTTTACCGGGAAACACATCTATTATGGGATGTTTGCACTCGGACAGGATGAGGATCAATACGCATAAGACCGAGCAGGGTGCCTGCGGCAAACAGTGACAGAGCCGCAGGCACCATTGTCATGGAAAAACAGGAGGACATATGGGCTACCTTGAAATGCTGTCAGAGAACCGGATGACCCTGATCATGAGTTTACCAAAGAACGATCCAGATCTCTGCATGGCAGCATTTGCCGCCGGGGCGGATATTGTGAAAGTCCATATCAACATTGACCACCGTGCAAGCGGGACACACTTCG
>JAFSZW010000263.1 GCA_017458865.1 Clostridia bacterium | reverse complement strand
GAATCCGTAAGCACCCGTGAAAGATAACAATGTCTGATGGTCAGATGGAGCGCCGTATGCCGTGAAAGTGGCACGTACGGTGTGGACCAAGGGAAGGGGCGGAGATTACTTCAAGGCCCCGACCTATTGGTCATCTATATAATTCCCGCCTCATTTCGTATATCAGCAGGAGGAAAGCAGAAGATGATCAATGTTGCATTCTTTGATGCGAAACCGTATGATATGCCGTCTTTTGAGCATTATGGCAGTCTGCATGACATCCGGTTCAAATATCTGGAGACTAAACTCAATGAGGACACGGTGGACCTGGCAAAGGGCTGTGATGTGGTCTGCGTGTTTGTCAATGACACCGTAAATGCGGCTGTCGTCGAAAAGCTGCATGAATACGGGATCAAGATGATCGCGCTTCGCTCGGCCGGTTATAACAATGTGGATGTAAAGGCGTGTTTCGGGAAGATTCATGTCGTCCATGTTCCGGCATACTCGCCCTATGCGGTTGCAGAGCATGCCATTGCGCTGCTCCTGACCTCGGTACGGCGCATTCACAAGGCATATAACAGGACGCGGGAATTCAACTTTTCACTCAGCGGACTGACCGGATTTGATTTCCATGGCAAAACCGTCGGTGTTGTGGGAACCGGCAAGATTGGCAGGATCTTCATTGATATCTGCCGCGGCTTTGGGATGAAGGTGATTGCCTATGACCGCTTCCCGGCGAAGGACAGCGGCATTGATTACGTATCCCTTGAAGCGCTCTGGGCGGCAAGTGACATCATTTCTCTGCACTGCCCGCTCACGGATGAAACCCGGCATATGATCAATGCAGGGGCGATTGAGCAGATGAAGAAGGGCGTTGTGATTGTCAATACGTCCCGCGGCGGACTGATTGATGCGGAGGCGCTGCTTGAGGGGATCAAGGCGCGGAAAATCGGTGCAGCCTGCCTGGATGTGTATGAGGAGGAGGCGGACATCTTCTTTGAGGACCACTCAGGACACATCATGGACGACGAGCTGCTCTCCCGCCTGATTTCCATGCCAAACGTCATCGTGACGTCGCATCAGGCGTTTCTGACAGAAGAGGCGCTGGGCAACATCGCAGAGACGACGGTGAACAATATTCTGTCGTATTATAACAATGACGGGATCTGTGATCATGAACTGTGCTACCGCTGCGGAAACATTGAGCAGTGCAAAAAAGATCGAAAGCAGAGATGCTTTTAACCATAATAAGGCGTTATCCTCCAAAGAGGAGAATAACGCTTTTTTGCTGCATATGCACTTTTTGTCGACAGGGTCGGATGGAGGTGAATCTCTGGCCCAGTCATGTGTTGGGCTCGCAGGGTTCGGCATACAGTACTGGGTATTACCTGTCGCTTTAACAGGCGTTTAAGCGCCTCAGATCCTTCACGACGTTCTTCAATCCCAACCATAAAAGGAGGTAAAACCCTATGGGAGATCAAAGGGTATCCCGATCCCGTCGTAATGGTCAATCAGGGAAAGGCGGAGCATACAGTTTCAAACGCAATGACCGGCAATTCGACATGGAACATATGCGGTTAATCCATGTGTGTCGGTGTGACGTGCCTGAGACTGCTGCCAGGCGTGATGGTCAGATTTTCCGGGCAGTTTCCACGACCCAGCGAATCCGTTCCTCGGGCAGCTCGTCATGGAGGCTGCAGTCGGCACCGAGGATATAGCCGCGCTTGCCGCCCTGTTCAATGAGCGCCCGGGTTTCACGCTCGATTTCCTCGCGCGTGCCGGTGTAAAGCAGCGTGCCGGAACGGTTGTCAAATCCGCCCCAGACGGTGCAGCCAAACTGCTCTTTGGCCGCCTGAATGTCCATGATGTCCATGTAACGTGACCAGCTGACGACGGGCGCTCTGTAGTCACGCCAGACCGACAGGCGATTTGGGACGCCCTCCCAGGCACAGAAGTGGATGGCGTTTATCCCGCTGATCGAATTTGCATAGTCAAGGACTGCCCTGTCGGCGGGCATAACCCAGTTCCTGTACTCATTTTCCGTGAAGCGGTCGATTTCACCATTCTGGACGCTGTAGAAGATGCCGTCTGCGCCTGCTTCCTCAATAATTCCGCGAACCAGAACCTTGAGGTCTTCCGCAATGACAGCGCAAGCATGTTTCATGGCCTCGGGATTCTCGCGGATGAGCTTCATCATCCTGGGATAGCCGATGCTCAGGCGGAGGCACGATAGCGGAACAAAGATCAGGTAGAGGGAGACGCATGCACCGTTCAGTTTGTGGATGACCTTTTTCGTCCGCTCGATCTGTCCGCGAATATACGGATGACGGGGCCCCAGCGGTTCCAGACGGTAGAGGTCATCTGCCGTTTCAAGGGTTTTAAGCAAAGGGGACGGCCAGGAGAAATACCCGTCACCGGACAGTTTCATGAAATCGACGTCCGTGTTTCTGAAAGAGGCAGCCTGGCATTCGGCAAAAAGGTCATCATTTGCCCAGTACGCCATGGGGACATGCTTCCACATGCACACCGGCACATGATCGGTTTCCTGGCCTTTAAACGCGGCAATGACACGTTCTCGTTTATTCATCGGGGAATCCTCCGGTGCTGATGATCTTTCGGCAGTTTCACTGTGAATATGCGACCCTGCCGGATATCCGGTAGGGTCGGGCGGGGATTCAGGGCAGACGTTTAATTCTGATCGTCTGACTCCGTTGTCTTTTCGATGATGAACTTCTCAAATTCATCCGCCGGGAGAGGACGTGAGAAATAGTAGCCCTGTACGATATCGCAGCCCATGGCATTGAGCGTTGAGAGCTGCTCGGCGGTTTCGACACCCTCGGCAATGGTGGGCACTTTCAGGGCATCTGCCAGCTGGAACATGACGCCAAGAAGGCGCGTATCCTTCTGCTCCTTGAAGGCGTTGCGGATAAACTGCATATCCAGCTTCAGCGCGTCAATGGGAAGGGAGGAGATCATGTTCAGCGAGGAATAACCGGAGCCAAAGTCGTCCATCTCAATCCGGAAGCCCAGTGCACGCAGCTGCTTGACCTTTTCGACGATCTGACTTGAATCCTCCGTGTAGGCGGATTCCGTGATTTCGAGCAGCAGCTCTTTGTATTCGAGGTCGTTATCCTTTACGATGCCATCCATCTTCTCAACGAAGAGAGGATCATACATGTCGACACGGGAAACATTGACAGAGACAGGGATGGAAATGCCCAACTGTTCCTTCCAGGTGCGCACGCAGGCGGCAGCCTCGCGCCAGACATACTCGTCGAGGGCCTGAATGAGGCCGTTTTTCTCAAACAGCGGGATGAATGTGCCCGGGCTCACCATGCCGAGCTTTGGATGTTTCCACCGGACCAGCGCCTCGGAACTTGTGAGCACCGGCTTGTCCGGACGGATGTCAAACTTGGGCTGGAAGAAGACCAGGAACTGTTTTTCGTCGAGAGCTTTCGGGAAGTCCTCAATCAGCTGCTCCGAGAAGATCTCCGACTTCCGCAGCGTGTCGTCATAGATCCCGATGGATCTGGTAAAGCTGCCTTTCACCGTGTCAGCGGCCATTTTGGCGCGGTCAAAGCGGCGCTCAATGTCCAGTGTCTTGTCCACATCAGCGTAAACGCCCATCCGCATCCGGATTCGGGTTTCGCTGCCGTCTTTCGTGCTCAGTGAGATGGATGCCCTGTCAAGGAGTGCAGCGTAATCCTCCCTGTGCGGGCAGTAGACAAGGAAGGTATCCGGTTCCTGGCGGCAGACGATCCCGCCGTCATCGTGAACGAGGTTCATGATTCTTTCGCCGACGCGGCGCAGAATATCATTGCCGGACGCTTTTCCATAGCGTTCATTGATCATGTGGAAGTGGTTGATGTCAAGCACGATTGCATCGGTCGGCAGGTCCCTGTGACGGGCATCCATCTGGGCGGCGTAGCGATAGAAGTACTCGCGGTTGTAAAGCCCGGTCAGATGGTCGCGCTCTGTGGAACGGATAATATCCTGCCCTTCGGATAGTTCTATGGTGCGCAGCACGCGGGCCAGAACGACCTTTGGCTGTGGATAGGGCTTGGGGATAAAGTCGATGGCGCCAAGGGTCAGACTCTCCACCTCCGCATCCTTTTCCGATGTCAGGACGATGACCGGAATCCGGGCTGTTTCGGGGTCTGCCTTTACCTGGCGCAGCACGTCCAGACCGTGCATATCCGGCAGGTTCAAATCAAGCAGAATAAGGCTTAACGTCCCGCTGTTTGCGGAGATCGTTTCAAGCGCTGCAGTCCCTGTATCGGCAACGAGCAGCTCATAACTGTCCTCCAGCATAAAGCGCAGGATCTCCTGATTGACGGGTTCGTCCTCAACAATCAGGATACGCCGCGTTTCATTGACGGAATGGAACTTTAACTGGCTGTCTGACATGGTAACCTCCTGCCGGATCTCGATTAGGTGTTTTGCACCTGAATCCGTTTGATGCGATGTTTATCTGCTCAAAGACAGGGTGGATGCAACTGCCGGGAGTGCCGTTTTCCCGGTACGGCAGGCATCTGCCCTGGATGCGGTGGAATGGGGGAATCCGGGGTTTATTTCAGTATGGAACGCAGGGTTGACATGAGCGCGTTGACATCAATGGGCTTTGAGATGTGTGCCTGCATGCCGGCATTGATTGCCGCCTCCACGTCCTCCTTGAACGCATTGGCTGTCACAGCGAGGATCGGAATGTTGGCAAGCGCCGGATTCTCAAGCGCCCGAATGGCCTGTGTTGCTTCATATCCATTCATGACAGGCATCTGGATGTCCATGAGGATGGCGTCGTAATAGCCTGGCTCGGATGTAGCGACCATGTCAAAAGCCAGCTTGCCGTTCTCTGCCGTCTCCACGTTAAATCCGGCCTGGGTGAGGATCATATTGGCGATCTCAAGGTTGATCAGGTTGTCCTCAACCAGCAGCAGGCGCTTGGTTGAAAAGTCCACCTCATTTGCGTCATCCTGGGGTGCAGGCTGGTTTGATTTCCGCTCTGTCTCCGGAATGTCCGTTTCCTCCGCCAGCTTAAATTTCAGCCGGATGATGATCTCGGTGCCGCTGCCGGGTGCGGTCATGACATCTATTGTTCCGCCCATGAGATCGATGATGCTCTTGGTGATGGACATGCCGAGCCCGGTTCCCTCAATTCCGCTGACCGTCGAGGTGCGCTCGCGCTCGAAGGCATCGAACATCCTGTCGGAAAATTCCCTTGACATGCCGATGCCGTTGTCCTGCACGCGCATCTCATAGGAACCATAGCCGTGTGCCGTACTGCCTACCTCAAGCAGGGAGACGGAGATGGTTCCGTTTTCCGGCGTGAATTTGTAGGCGTTGCTGAGGATGTTCAGCAGAACCCGGTTCAGATTCTTCCGGTCACACCATGCATAACGGTGCTGGACCTGTCCGGTGTGGACGGAGAAATCCATCTTTTTCTGCCGCATCTGTTCAGCAAACAGATCCCGCATGCCGTCAAATAAAGCGCACAGATCTACCGGGATAAACTCCAGCTCGATCTTACCGCTTTCAATGCGGCTCATTTCCAGAATGTCGTTGATCAGTGCAAGCAGATGCTGGCTGGAACTGTTGATCTTGTCCAGATAGCCCTGAACGGTCGCCATATCCGTTTCGTCCTGTGCGAGATTGGTGTAGCCGATAATCGCGTTCATGGGCGTGCGGATATCGTGGGACATGTTAAACAGGAACTGGCTCTTGGCAAGGCTGCTTTCCACCGCATGGATCTTTTCGCGCTCCACTGCCTCATGCTTTTTCCGCACAATATTCTGCACGTACAGCATGATTGTGAGCCCGAAAAAGACGATGATGAGCAGAAAGATGCTGCTGCCTGTCAGAGAGGCTTTGATTTCCTCCACTGTCTCGCCGGCCATGAGCAGCTTGGCCATCCACATGAGTACGGAATAGAGGAGCAGCGCGAACAGGACAATGCCGGATGTGGAGATGCCGCTGTACTCCGTCAGCGTGCTGCGCAGAACGGTTCTCCAGTAGAAAAGGAAGCCCAGGAGGCACCACATGGCCAGCAGCAGGAATGCTTCGCTGCCCATGGCATCCATGGCGGAGAGGCGTGGAACCAGCTGGATGATGATAAACACCACTGAAAAAACCGTTCCGATGATGCCAGTGGTCTGAATGCGTTTGTTGCTTTCAGCTGTTGCGATTTTGTACGCTGCGGCGGAGGTATATCCAAAGCCGACAATGGCACCGAAAGAGGTCAGATCCACAAACCAGTTGAGGGTGTTCCGCCCCAGCAGGGACAGGATGACGGACAGCACCATGATGAACAGGATGCTGAAAGTGGTTCTTGAGAACTTTTCAGAGAGAATGCGGTCCTCCGCCATGGTGGAGAGAATGCGGGTGGTCGCGCGGTAGCCGCCGATGATGCCGGTCAGAATGGAGGCGATAGCCGTGATGGTCATGATCACCAGGCCGGCAGTGCCCATAATGGCTTTGGCTGCGAAAAATGTCGGGACGGAGGCCGTGCCGCTCAGGCTGTCGAGGCTGCCGATATAGGCCTGCCAGCTGGTGTAGCCGTCGGGCACAGAGGCGACGCTGACCAGCGTCATGGACACATAGGCAAGCGCTGCGGTGACCACAGAGAGCACGATGATTTTGCCGGACTTTTTGAGGGGAAAGTTGAAATGGGCGGTATCAAAGGAGGTGATTTCAAAACCGACATATGCCCAGGGGGCCAGAACGATCAGACTGTATATTCCATAGCCGCGGCTGACGGGTCCGGTACCGAAAGATGTCAGCGCGCCGTTGCCTAGTGCGGCAGGGACACAGAAGATGGCGATTATTATAATGCCCGCAAAGAGTACGACGGAGAGGATTGTCAGTATCCTCTGGAGGGTGTGCTTTGCTGCGATGAACAGCGCACCGATGCCGGTCAGCACCAGAACAGATGCAATCGCCTCACTGAGATAGATGGTGTTCCCGGCGATTGTGTAGTGGATGCCGCTTTGCGCGGCATCGCTGAAGAGGATACGGATGACAAAGAACAGTGCCGTTCCGTTCAGAAAGACAATGGTCAGATAGGAAAGGCACAGAAACCAGGAGCTCAGGAAGGCGTGATCCCTGCCAAAGGCCTCTTTGGTATAGGCGTATACGCCGCCGGGCAAGGAGCTGCGCCCCATCAGGTAGGAAAAGTTCAGGCCGATAATCAGGATGATGGCCATGCCGATAATCATGGAGATGACGGTACCGGCCGGTCCTGCGATTGGAAGGAAGGTGGTGCCGGGCATCGCGAATACGCCCCAGCCGATCATGCATCCAAAGGCCATGCTCCATACATCAAGCGGGGACATGTACCGTTTCGGGGGATTTATGGGAGAACGCTGCGTCATGAGTGCCTCCTGCTTATGCCTGAATCAGGTTTTCAAGCGTTTTGAAAAGGGATTCCGGTTCCACAGGCTTTGAGAGGTGCGCATTGAGCCCGGCCTGCATGCTGCGCTGGACATCCTCATCAAACGCGTTGGCCGTCAGGGCAATGATGGGAATCGTTTTTGCATCCGGCTGGTCCGATGCCCGAATCATCCGGGTTGCCTCGAGTCCGTCCATGACCGGCATGCGCATATCCATCAGAATGGCATCGTAATACCCGGGTTCGTGGCCGGTGAACCTGTCGACCGCAATCTGCCCGTTTTCGGCATGGTCGACCTCCATTTCCCGCATGGAAAGCACCATCATCATAATCTCAGCATTGACCGGCATATCCTCGGCCAAGAGAATCCGGCGGCCTTTGAGATCGGCAGTTGCCCGCTTCAGTCTGGCATTTTTGTTCCGGAATGCCTGCCGGAACTCATCCATGACGGTGCCGGCAAACAGCGGCTTAGCGACAAAGGTATCCACACCCGCCTCTTTCGCCTCATCTGCGATATCCTCCCAGCTGTAGGAGGTGAGGATGATGACCAGCGCTTCGCTGCCGACGGCATCCCGGATCAGGCGTGTGGTTTCCACACCATCGAGATCCGGCATCTTCCAGTCGACCAGGATGAGATTGTACGGTTCCTGACGGGTGTGGCGCAGTTTGATCATCTCAATACCATCCATTCCGGTCAGGGCGGATTCACAGGTGATGCCCACCTGGCCGAGGATGATCTGCGCATGCTCACAGGCGACGGGATCATCATCAATGACCAGGACGCACATCTCATGCGGACGGGGCATGCCCTCCGTTTCGGCGCCCTCTGTTGCCGTCTTCTGCTCGGCATTGGGCAGCGTGATCGTCACGGTAAAGGTTGTGCCCCTGCCCTTCTCGCTTTCCACCTCAATATTGCCATTCATGAGCTCTACAATGCTCCTGGTGATCGGCATGCCGAGGCCGGTGCTGCCGTAGCGGCTGGTGGAGGAGGAGTCCTCCTGAGAGAAGGGGTCAAAGAGCTTCGGGAGATAGTCTCGGCTCATGCCGATGCCGGTATCGCTTATGGTGAAGCGGAGGGTGGATTTGCCGTCAAAGCGGGCGGTTTCCTCCACACAGAAGGTTACCGTGCCGCCCTCAGGCGTAAACTTGACCGCATTGCCCAGAATGTTGATCATCACCTGGCGCAGTTTCATGTCATCGCCGATGTAATAATCATCCACATGGCCGATGATGCGGCAGTCATAGGTAAGCCCCTTGTCCCGGCACTGGCCGCTGATGATCGTATTCACCTGTTCGAGCGCCTTGGCGAAGCTGAATTCCTCGCTCTTGATAATCATGCGCCCGGATTCGATCCGGCTCATGTCAAGAATGTCATTGATAATCCCCAACAGGTGGTGAGCGGATGCCCCGATTTTCTCAAGGTGCTCCTTCACCCGCTCGCTGACCGACGGCTCGTTCATGGCGATGTTGTTGAGCCCGATGATGGCGTTCATGGGGGTGCGGATCTCGTGGCTCATATTGGAGAGGAACGCGGTTTTTGCCTTATTGGCATCCTCTGCCGCAGCCAGGGCATCCTGCAGGGCATGGTTGCGGGCCAGGGTTTCGCGCATCTCCGCGTCGATGATCGTAAAGCCCACGCCGACAGCATGGACGATATGGTCATTGCGGTCGCTGGGATGGCGGACGCCGGCCATCCGGAGCATTTCATAATAGTCCCGCCCATCCCGGTGTGCGAGATAACGGCAGGCGATGATATTCTCGGTTGCCAGTGCATTGCGGATATTGTCCGGGTTAATAAAGCGCAGAAAATCCTCCCTGAATTCGGGGTCCACATAGCGATTGCAGTATTCCGTGAACTTCGAGCGGTACGGGAAATGGACACCCTCGGGAGTCTGATTGGGATCATTCGGATCTGCCCGGTAGCAGACGGCGTCATCTGTGTCGATATCCACATGATAGACGCTGCGATAGTCCGAGGCCAGAGCGGTGATCATGCTGTCGAGCTCTTCCTGATGCCTTTTCTGAGCCTGAATGTGCTCCTGGAGCGCCAGCTTTTCCTCAAGCTCCTGCTGCTTTGCACGGGCCTCAGCCTCCGCTGTCTTGATGCGCGTCATTTCCGTAACGTCGACGCACATGCCGAGCAGGCACAGCTTCCCTGAGGGATCCCGGAACTTCAGTTTAGTTGTCTGAAGGTTGCGGAACATTGTGCCGGTGGCATCCGGAACGTCCTCAAAAAATACGTACGCGTCGTCCATCCCGAGCGCCCTGGTATCATCCTCCACGAAATGGTCCGCGGTTTCTTTGTCAAAGATCTGATGATCCGTCAGGCCAATGACTTCCTCGGGGGATTTCCTGCCGGCATATTCCGCAAATGCCTGATTGCAGGCCAGATAGATACGTGTATTGGCATCCTTTGAAAAGCTCATGGCCGGCATATTGGACAGGAGGGAGGAGGCGGAGCCCATCAGCTCGGCCAGGCGGGCGGCGGACTGGATCTCGGAGATCAGCCGTTTGTTTTCCTCCTCTGCCCGCCTGCCGTCTTCAATGGCTTTCTGCATGGCGCGGTCCTCACGGACCTCATCATCTACATCCTTGAAGCCCATCATGACGCCGATTCTGCCGCCGGGCATCCGGACCTTTCCAAAATCGATGCGGTAGAATTTCGGCCCTGCATCCAGCAAACGGACGAAGTTGATGGAAAACTGATTCCGCGTTTTGAACTGCTCAAGAATATACGGTAGGCCGATCTGCTCCTGCATGCGCGCCTGATCCTCAGGTGCGACCATGGTATTGACGTATTCCGTCTTGGTATCCGTGTATCTGGCGTGACTCAGCGCATTGCGGATCGCCGCAGCGTGCACGGCATCTTTATCTGTATGGTACAGGGAGCACGTCTCAGAAACCACATCATTGATGAGCCACACCGTATTATATGAGTTGATGAGTGTGGCAATGACCGCCTCTCTTGTCGCAACATCCTCTTCCCGCTGCTCCCGCTTCTCGGTAATGTCCGAGATGAAGACGACGTAAATGCCACCATAGGCTTTTGTTTCGGTGTAGTGCCCGTAATCATCTACCCAGCGGACCGTGCCGTCTTTTCGGATAATGCGGTACTCCGCGTAATCCATCTTATCCTCGCTGGTATCGATCTGATCGATGATGGACGAGGCAATGCCGGCATAATCATCAGGATGAACCATACCCTTGAACGTAAATCCGGTAAGGTCTTTGAATTCCTCGAGACTGGCGCAGCCATAGATCTGGAACACGGCTTTGTTGGCATAGATCAGCCTTTCCGGCTCGGCGGCCTCATAAATGAAGAAACCGCCCGGCATATGTCCACCGATCTCCCTGATTGTAGAAAGCGTATCATCATTCAATTCAAACGGTCTGACTGACATCCTCTGTCTCCTTCGCTGTTACGACGTTACGGGACCTTCCGGTGTTTCCTGACGGGTTCAGGTGCACCCTGACTGAGCGGGCACTTAAGCGTCAAGCGCGCGGGCTTTTTCAAACTGGTCCATGACCTGGTTTAACAGGTCAGTTACATCGACCATCTCGCTCTTTCCGCGAAGACGCTCGGTCAGTTCACTGACCGGTGTGTAGATGGGCGTCAGCGCCAGGTTGCCAACGACGCCCTTGAGCGCGTGCGCAGCCTCAAATGCCTGCTTTGCATTGCCTGCAGCGACGGCGTTTTTCAGATTGTTAAAGTTTGCATCCGCAAGGCCCATTCCAATCATTTTCAGATAGAATGCCTCATTGTTCATGCAGCGTGCCAGACCTTCATCTGTGTTGGCACCGTAGGCTTTCAGTTTTTCTATGGTTATCATGTATTTGCAGCCTCCTTTTGATTTTCCCAGTCTGAATAGGTGATTTGATGATCTGCCGGCCTGTCCATTTCTGTCGGAACTGCTCAAAGAATCAGAATGCCGGTTCCGCGGTCTTTCGTCTGCCCGGACGGGCAGATGTTTCTGGTATTTAATAATCTCCAGTAAAAAAGCCATTTGCAGCCTGTATAAAGGATCATATCACACGCGGTATTATAAGCGTTTATGGGCTGTTTATCAATAGAAAGTTAGGTGGTCGGGGCATCCCCTGATCAGGCATTCAGAAAGGAAGAAGGGCGTTCAGCACATGCACAACGAAGGGCTGTTGCCGGCACTTTTTGTGCATTCCTGAAAACCGGAAAGTATGTTTTTTGGAACGGGCTTTGATGCAGATACTTTATGATTTCATCTGAAATCGCTTTTGTTCACAGCAAAAAGCGCACAGGAATTGCGTAATATTTGAAAAGTTACGGCTTTTTTTGCCACTTCACGTGCGATGAATGCCAGCCCTGGCGGTAGAGGGAAACGACCAAATGCAACAGTATAACATTGACAAATCGGACTTTCGGATTTATACTGCCGTTTACAATTGTGGTAGTATGCTTTTATAGTCCACTTCAACGGATTCCTGCCATCTGGCCCACTGCTCGTTCATGCTTTAGCGGGCAGTTATGTCATCAGGGAAGGCTGTGACTGGACGGGCAAGAGCAGGAAATCGAAGAAGAAATTATAAGTGCTGACAGCACAACAGATGTGTCCTCTCCATTGAGGGAGGGATCAAAGGCTGCTGATTACAGAAGATGAAGTCTGATAATTGTACACTGATGTGCGATGATGATGTCGATTGAACTGGGAGGCAGTCCGTTAAAAAGAGAACGGAGAAATGATTATGAATTACAGTGTCCAAGTATTGAAGGGAAAAAACCTGGCAGGCAGATTCCGCATTTGTCTTTTTGTGCTGCTGCTTGCAATCCTGGTTCAGTCCGGATGTGTTGCGCTGGGAGAAGATGAGTCCTCCTGGAACAAACCAAACACGCATGTTGCCGTGGACGTGGTGGGCCGCAGCGAGGGATATTCATCGGTGCTGTATGACAACACCAGTGGTCTGCCTACCTCTGAGGCAAATGCGATTGCAGAGACCAGCGACGGCTTTATCTGGATAGGCAGTTATGCCGGACTGATCCGTTACGATGGAAACACGTTTGAGCGCATGGATTCCACCCGCGGCATTTCCAGCATCAAGTGTCTGTTTGTCGACAGCCGGGAACGGTTGTGGATGGGCACAAATGATAACGGTGTCGCCGTCATGGAAAAGGGCGATTTCCAGATGTGGGGAAAACTGGACGGTATGAAGTCCGCTCATACGCGGGCCATTACCGAGGACCAGAACGGAACCATATACGTTGCGACGACCTGTGGTATTGTCAAGATTGATGCGGATTATCATCTCAGCATGATGGAAGACGAGGGCATTGCTGAGGCGAACATGCGCGATCTGCGAATGGGCAAAGACGGGGTCATCTATGGTCTGACCAACTTTGGCGATATTCTGACCATCAAGGATGGCAAGCTGACCAGTTACCTCAGCGCCAACGACACGCCGGTCAATGGCGTGGGCTCAATTTACCCTGATCCGAATGAACCGGGAACGGTATATTTTGAAGGTGCGGACTACGGTTTCTATCATGCATCGCTTGAAGCGAAGCTCACAGATCTTGAGCCAATTGATATAAAGCCGCTGACCTATGTGCAGAGAATGGAGTATATCGACGGCGGTCTCTGGATCGGTGCATCCAACGGAATCGGCGTTGTGAAGGACGGCGTCTTTCACCAGATAGAAAACCTGCCCATGAACAACAGCGTGGGCGGTGTGATGTCGGATTACCTTGGTAATCTCTGGTTTACCTCCACGCGTCAGGGTGTGATGAAGGTGGTACCGAACGAGTTCTCGAACCTGTTTGAGCGCTTTGGTCTGCCGACAACCGTCGTGAACTCCACATGCATGTGTGAGGGAAAGCTCCTGCTCGGTACAGATAAAGGACTGATTGTACTTGACGAAAATGGTCCGGTCACCTCTTTCCCGCTCACGAAGGCCGTTTCAGCATCCGGTGAGGATCTGGGGGCGGATGACCTGATTACGCTGCTTGACGGATGCCGCATCCGCTCCATTATTCGGGACAGTCAGGGGCGGGCCTGGATATCCACGTGGCGAAAAATCGGCCTGATTCGCTATGGAAATGGCGAGGTAACAGCGTTCACACCCGATAGCGGACCTTTATCCTCCAGCCTGCGTTCTGTTGCTGAAAAAGAGGATGGAACCATCTTGGTCGCGCTTACCGGCGGCGCGAACGTCATTCAGGGAAATGAGATCGTTGCCTCCTATGGCGAAAGCGACGGTATCGAGAATACAGAGAGCCTCACGATTGCAGAAGGCCTGAACGGTGAAATCCTCCTGGGCAGCAATGGCGGCGGTATCTATATCATTGATGAGTCCGGCGTAAAGAACATCAATGTTGAGGACGGACTGCCCTCAGATATCGTCATGCGCCTCAAGCGGGACAAAGAGCACAATGTGGTCTGGATTGTTACGAGCAGCGCCATCGCCTACATGACGGCGGACCATCATGTGACAACGGTTAAAAACTTCCCGTATACCAACAACTTCGATCTCTATGAGAACAGCAAAGGCGACATGTGGGTGCTCAGCAGCAACGGCATTTATGTGACACCCACCGAAGAACTGCTTGCCAATGAAGAGATCAATACGGTTTATTACAGCCTGGCAAACGGACTCCCCTGTATCACCACAGCCAACTCCTACAGCGAACTGACTGAGGACGGCAATCTGTATATCAGCGGCAGTACGGGTGTCTGCAAGGTCAATATCGAAAACCCGATTGAAAATGTCAGCAATCTGAAGGCAGTGGTTCCGTTCGTTGAGGCGGACGGGGAGACCATCTATCCGAATGGAAGCGGCGCATTTACGATTCCGTCGAGTACGCAGAAACTGACTGTTTACAGCTTTGTCTTCAATTATGCGCTGAGCAATCCCAAGGTGAGCTACCAGCTGGAAGGCTTTGAACGCAACAGCGTCACTGTCAACCGCAGCGATATGGTGCCCGTCAGTTACACGAACCTCCGGGGCGGCACCTATCAGTATGCGATGCAGCTCAAGGACAACATGGGACGGGGCAATAAGCAGTTCTCCGTTCAGATCACCAAGGAGAAGGCGTTCTACGAGGAGATCTGGTTCTATGTCTTAGTTGGCCTGGCGGCGATCCTCCTGATCACAGCCATAGTGAGCCTCTATATCCGCAGAAAGACCCGTGCACTGGAAAAGAAACAGCAGGAAACCATGGCACTTGTCAGCGGAATCACTGAGGCCTTCGCTAAGGTCATTGATATGAAGGACAAGTATACCAATGGTCACTCCTCACGCGTGGCCAAGTATACGGCCATCCTGGCGAGGGAGCTTGGATACGATGAGGAAACGGTAGAGAAGTACTATCGCATCGCGCTTCTGCACGATATCGGCAAGGTTGGCGTGCCGCAGGAGGTGCTGAACAAGCCTGGCAAGCTGACGGATGATGAATTTGAGACCATCAAGTCCCATACCGTCAAGGGCTATGAGGCACTGAAGGAAATCACGATCATGCCGGAACTGGCTATCGGCGCGCAGGCGCATCATGAACGTCCGGACGGCAGAGGATATCCGAACCATCTTAAGGGAGACGAGATTCCGCGCGTGGCGCAGATCATCGCGGTCGCAGACTGTTTCGATGCCATGTATTCCAACCGTCCGTACCGCAACCGCATGAATTTCGAAAAAGTCGTTTCCATCATCAAGGAAGTCTCCGGTGCCCAGCTTGCCTCGGATGTGGTAGATGCCTTCCTGCGTCTGGTTGACAAAGGAGAGTTCCGCGATCCTGAGGATAAGGGCGGCGGAACCACGGAAAACATCGACAATATCCGGAAGTGAGCCTGACGACCCTGGCTTTGATCCGCTCCGGCAATCGGCCCGGAAGTGCGGCGAATCAGGCAGGGATCATTGTCAAAGTACCTGATAAAACAACAGCCTGTCGGAAAAACCGCTAGGCTGTTTTGATGTTTGTCATGCGAAAATTGGGGTTTCCGCCTGTGACCATGTGCAAAAAATGCTGCCCGAAAGCTACTTCCAGAGTCCCCGAATTGCAGATGGATCGGGCGCTTTCCCGTGAGATGCTGAATGCACGGGGAAACCGTACCGACCGGTCTCAGTACTTTGGAAGAATGTTCCGACTGTATCCTTCCAGGTGACCGCAGAGATTACAGGCGTACCTCGAATCCGAATGATTCTCTGTTTTCATAGACCTCACGCCCGGAAAGCACCCTGGAATAAGAAACATCTGAACCTCTCTTAATCGTGCAAACGCATATGTCATCTGAGCTGTCCTGTTTGTCATAATCCTGCGTGGCAAGAAGTGCGTCAATCACCTCTATGCTTTGCGTTGTGATGAAAACCTGCTCATTAAATGTCCTGCATGCCTTAAGGATAAATCTTAAAACATCGTCAAAAGCCTTCTTGTGGATGGCAGCCTCTATCTCGTCTATGAGAAGAATTCCATCGGCTGCCTCTGCTACCGTATTGGCAAGCGCCAGGACTCTCCTGATGCCATCTCCGTATGATGAGACTGGCATATCCCCAAGGGTCTTATGCCGGATGTACTCTACCGGGCGGTTACCGGTATCGCTTCTGAAAATCATGATATCTTCAATGTCCGGATCAAACAACTGCAGCGCCTTCACACAGATCTGCTTGTAGGGTCATTCTTTACGAGGACAAGTTGGTCCAGGATGTCATGTCACAGGTGCTCATCGGTGTTTACGAGCCGAGGTTCCTGGACTGCTCCTACGGGTTTAGGCCTGGAAGAAGCTGTCACGACGTGGTAAAGATCATTGACAACACAGTCATG
>JAFSZW010000262.1 GCA_017458865.1 Clostridia bacterium | reverse complement strand
GTTGCGGACATCATCGTAGGTCTCAAACTGCGTCTGCGGAGTGATTTTCCCGGACAGCAGGCCGCTGGCAATCGGCGAAAAGGGCACGAAACCGATACGGTGCTCCATGCAGTATGGGATGATCCTTGCCTCACTGTCCCGTTCCACCATGGAGTAGATATTCTGAATGGCGCTGAGCGGCGTAACCCGCTGTGCCCGGTCGACCACCTCTACATCCACCTGACTGAGCCCCCATCCACGGATCAGTCCCTCATCAATGAGATGTCCCATGGCTTCGGCAACTTTTTCCACCGGCACACCGCCCATGCGATGCAGGTAATACAAATCCACGTAGTCTGTCTGCAGGCGCTGCATGGACGCCTCCAGATGCCTTCTGAGAACTGTCTCCACACTGCCCCCGAAACCGACATTCAGAAACAGTTTCGTGGCAATCACAGCCTGAGGCCGCACCTCTTTCAGTGCTTTCCCAACAATGCGTTCATTGTGGCCGATACCGCTGAGACCCGGACTGTACACCTCTGCCGTGTCAAAAAAGGTGCATCCGTGCCGGAAAGCGTTCCGGATTGCTTCAATGCTGTACGACTCATCCGGGATCTGCCCGTATCCATGGGAAAAGGCCATACAGCCCATTCCAATTTCAGAGACCTCAATGTCCCGCAGCATTCTCTTCTTCATGGCAAATTCTCCGTACCCTCTGTTTATTCCGCCTCATAGGCAGGCTGCCATGCAGCAAACCCTGACAGCGCCTCATCGGTACGGATGTAGTACCGCACACCCTTATTCAGTTTTGCGATTTCATTCATCTCAGCATCGGTCAGGGTAAAGTCCAGAATGTCCAGATTATCCCTGATGTGAGCCACATTTCTGCTGCCGGGGATGACCACAAAACCCATCTGGGTGTGCCAGCGAAGGATCACCTGAGCAGGCGTTTTCCCATACTTTTTGCCCAGTTCCCGGAAAACCGGTTCCTCAATCAGGGCTTTGTCACCATGTCCAAGGGGATACCAGCTCATAAGGCGGATGTCATACCTGTTAAGCGTCTTGCGCAGTTCATCCTGTGCAAAATACGGATGTGCCTCCACCTGAATAAACTGTGGAATCACCTCCCATTTGGTTTCCAGTTCCGCGATGTATTTCCCTTCAAAGTTGGAGATCCCGATGGCTTTCGCCTTGCCATCCCGGTAAGCCTTTTCCAGCTGCCGGTAACCGGCCATCCAGTTTCCCGCCGGCTGATGGATATACAGAAGGTCCACATAATCCACCCCCAGCCTGGCCAGAGTTTCCTCTACCGCATTCGGGTTTTCATATTCAGAGGGCCAGAGTTTGGTGGACAGGAAGATTTCCTCCCGCTTTACACCGCTCTCCCGCATCCCGCGCCCCACTGCCCGCTCGTTCACATAGGCATTGGCGGTATCGATCAGGCGATAACCCATTTTCAGTGCTTCCCGTACGCTGTTCTGCGCATCTGCCGGAGAAAGCATAAAGGTGCCAATCCCCACCACCGGGCAGGATAATCCGTTGTTCAGCTTAATCGTTTCCATGTGTTGTTCCTCTCTTTCCATTCAACAATAGATCTTTGGTCATTCGCTCAGGCAACCTGTCTGAGGCCTGAATCCAGCGCTCTGCCGCTGTGCGGCAGGGCATGTATACGCCTCGTTTTGGATCTTTTGCCTGAGCCGCTTTGTCTGCAGCCGGAATTTGAACACACTGCCGCTGCGCGGCAGGACCCGTTTTAATTGTGTGCAATCCACTGTCCATTGATCTTCGTGAAATGTGCCCGCACCGGCAGCGTCCAGCTGCCAGATGAGCCGTAGACTTTCGCTTTCAGAGTAACTGAGGCGCTCAGCGCAGCCTCATCCCCGTCCACGGTAATCTCGGGATTCTGAATGTCATAGGCATAATAGTTCAGCGTGCCATCCGCAATCTCACCGAAGAACTCCGCCTTGGTCTGCTTTTTGCCGGACATATGGGTAAAGGTTGTCCCTTCCAGATACAGCCGGTCCAGTGTGCCAATGTCCTTATCAATCATGGCCTGCTGTATCGCCTTATATGTCGCCAGAACCTCATTTGCGGCATCAGTCCGTACCCGTTTCATTTGCATCCCCTCCAGCCATGGCTCAATCTGTGCCCTCATTTCCTCCGGATCCTCCTGGGCCATCTTTCCCCGGACGGCCAGTCCCTGCAGCACCGTGCTGTCCGGCAGCACCTGTTCCAGCACCTGCTGCGTACCGGACTGTCCGCTGCCCTCGTGGGTATTGAACGGAATCACCGTCTTTCCGGACAGATCGTACCCTTCAATGAACGATAAAATTGCCTGAGGCATCCGGCCATGCCAGATGGGATAGCCAATGAAGACGACATCGTAGTCTGCCATATTTTCCACTTTCGCGGCCAGTTCCGGGCGTGCATCCGTGTCTATCTCCTCCTGCGCCACCTGCAGCATGGATGCATAGTCCTCCGGATACGGCGTCACCGTCCGAATCTCAAACAGATCACCGCCGCTGATTTCGGCAATCACGGCGGCCATCATGGCAGTGTTGCCCTTTTCAATATAACCGGCATAGGCTGCACTGGCGGAGCCCTCCCGGGCTGTACCCACATTGTAGTTTTCACCGGCCCGGGAAAGATAGGCGACCAATACCCGCGGAGCCGCCGTCTCTGCCGCCGCAGAGACGAGCAGCAAGGTCAGCAGCAGCATTCCCGCAATGAGCTTTTTCATGTTTTACCTCCAATTAATTGCAGCGGCAAGCCTGCTTTTATCGTCCGAGCTTGTACTGACCGGTTCGAATCGCAGCAATGGTGCCGCCGTCGATCAGCAGGTCGG
>JAFSZW010000261.1 GCA_017458865.1 Clostridia bacterium | reverse complement strand
GGGATGCAGGCATTTGGCATGTCCGGTCAGATGCATTGAAAGGGATATTCTGGTGGAGTCTATCGAGAGGCAGTGGTGACTGGAATCATGATGGCGCTGTACGATAAGGATTCTTATGTGGAGCTTTATGATTTTAAATAAATAAAGAGGCAATTCTTGAGATCCTTACAGGTATTGTAAAAGTTGAAGTGATCTCTATAAATGAAGCAGCGAAGCGCGCAAACATGATGCCGTTGTGGCATACCCGTGATACAATTTGACCAGAGATTGAATCGGATGCGGTACTGCCTGCGGAAGGATGTCAATATTTCTCCGACTTCGCTCGGCATCTTGTAATCCCTTAAGCTGAGCTTCAGGGCAAGGGAACTGGTGTTAAGAATCTGGGGCGATCAGAGAGCAAAATCGTCTGGCGATACGGACGAACGTGGATGCGGATGCGGCAAAAGAACGCATTACAGGAATACCAGGGTGGCACAGAATCAGGAGAAGATCTGCCTCTGGTACGAAGTTATGGCCACCCCCTTTCAGATAACCAGGGCCCGGTATGAGGACGTCACGGCTCAGATTGCCCGGCGCGGTATCCGGCAGAGGGACAGGGACGCTTCATCCGGCAGGCGGAAGAACTGACGGAGCGCGTTACAGAATCAAGCTAAGCCCTCAGGGGAAGTCAGATCAATCCCATGACGGTTTTTGCGAGGAACGATATTCCTGACCACTTTCTGCGGGAAGGAGATTAAGGCTAAATCGGGCAGGAACTGCGGCGCTTCGCCTTCGGGTGGGGCGCTTATTTTTTGCTGGTCAAATGACTGATTCTGAGATAGAATTGATTGAGTAATGAACAGTATTCGAATGCTCTATCAGGTAGAAGATCCGGCGCTCGCGGCACGGAAAGGAGCGCCCCCTGTACCGGATGAAGATCATCCCATACGTTTTGTAATGCTCATAACTATGGCATTTCAGGATGAGATTCAGTCAATGTTCATAGATGGATGGCCATTGGATTCGGTGGGGAGGGTCTCACTGCTGTTGAGTGTCGCAGCCATATTGGATCCGGAGAAATGGAGCAGCTGGCTGCCTGGAACACGCGTGAGATACAGCAACTCAGAGTTTCATCCTGAGAGTCTCGGTCGCGGCAAGTGGCCTGGATGACGGGAAACGGAGATCTCCAGAAGTCATATGCACCACATGAACCAGCCAACAGACTGCTGAGCTGCAGCATGTAGGCCATTTTTGATCAGAACCTGAGCAGTTTTGTTACTGGTGCTGCACACTTGGCAGGGCGGAGCAAGGGATGAGGCCATCTGGCACATAATGGCTGCCGGGCAGCGGAAGCTGGTGCGTGCTTGGGCAGGACATTCAGATGGAAGCTGGGGACACAAAAAGGCATGCGAGGCATGGACTTCTCGATACCGGCCGGATTCGATGAGGTCCCGGCAGTTTGCCAGATGGCTTTAGTTTGTCATGCAATGCACTTGATGTGCAGATGGAGGCGTATATGGAGATCATTGTCATGTTTTTTCTGCTGACGTTTTTTGCCTGGGTGATGATCGTCCTCGGGATCAGGACCGAGCGGGAAAACAGCAAAAAGGCGGAAAAGGAACGTTCACTGACCACGGGCAGAATTGTGCGGTATGACGAGGTGGAGGAAAGCCGGCGGGGACGCACGGTGATTGTCCGATTCCCTGTGATTGCCTATTCTGCAGGCAGCAGGTTGCTTGAGATGCGTTCAGACTATTCGGAGGATCCGGATAAGGTGCCTGTTGGGACCATAGTGGACGTCTATTATGATCCGGATGCGCCGGAACACTTTCATCTTTTTGCCGGGGATACGTTCAGGCGGGGCGGCAGGAACCTGATCCGGATTGGCACAGTCTGGGTTGCTGCTGTATTGGTGTTTTTTCTTGTGCTTGGCACAATGAGCGGCAGGTTCAGCTTTCATAAACCCAGGTTTCTGGCGCAGCTTGAGTGGCAATTGCAGCACTTCGCCTCGCGCAGCCGTTCGGCAGAGCCGACAGATATCCCTGTGACAGAGCCGACGAATGCGCCTGACCAGCAGGACGAACCGGAACCTGTCAAGAAGCTACCGGACTATATGGCCATGCCTGGCGAGTTTGAATACACGGTCAGGGATGGGACTGCCATACTCACCAGGTTTACCGCCATTAATCAGAGACGGAGGTACCTGCTTGAGATCCCGGATGAGATAGAAGGGTATACGGTGACTGGTCTGCTTGAGACGACGTTTCCAGATACGGTCATCTACAGCGAGGTGCGCATCCTGGGGACGATTCAGATGATACCCGCGCAATGTTTTGCCAGGTGGGTCTTTCTGAGTGCGGCTGAGATGGAGCCGGGCGTACAGGAGATTGGCCAGGAGGCATTCGCAGGGAACAGACTGCTGTCCCGTGTCATTCTGCCGGATACGGTCACGCACATTGCAGGGGATGCGTTTGCGGATAACTGTAAAGCCACATTTGTTGTGGATGCAGGCTCATATGCGGAGCAGTTCTGCCGGGAAAAGGGATACAAGGTCGAAATCCGGACGGCCACGGCTGAATAAACCAGGCATGACCTGTCTCAAAGACTGGGATGCGCGGCATTCAGAGCAAAAACGACATAGCAGAGCACTTTTTGGCGCGCAAAACCGGTATTCTCTGTTTGTGGTGAAAACAGCCAGTTTATGGTGATCTGTTTGTGGTATAATGGTTATATAATCCGGGAGACAGTTTCTGCGGGACCTGCCGGGAACTTGCGGAGGGCGTGCTGTCTGGAGGCAAAACCAAAGTTGGAAAAGTACCGGATTGATCCTTTGAAACTGGCTTTGCACGGAAGCGCTGCCGGTGTTGTTTGAAACCTGTCTGCTAGAATCATCTGGGTATTCTTGAGATGTATGCTCAGAGGGACTTTGCAAGTCGTTTGGACTTAAGCCTGGGGAAGCAGCGCTTTTGTCAACAGATGGCATACTGGTGTGTGATATGTGCATTGAGGGCGCTGATTGGATGACGGCGTGATATTGAGTCGTCAGGTGAAAGTCAGAGTGATCCTGGAACTCATAAGTCGGGAAACTGCGCGAGGATGCGGGATCTGGCCACTTTGAACGTGTCCTTTGCCATATGGGATGGGCTTTTTCAAGCTGCCCAGATATGCAGCAGAATGCTGCAGGCAAAAGGCAATCCTGTTTCTGGATTTTTACGGTATGAGGCGTCTGGCAATATGGCTTTTCTGATAGGGACAGGATGATTTACCTGTTTGGCTCTTTGCCCGGTGAGACATTCTGCCAGGAACGGTGTGCAGGGTTTACGAGAATTGTTCGCTGCCGGAGCAGACGGTGATGGGACAGGGCGTGGCAGAGTGACCTCTTTGAGGGCAGCAGGCATGAGGATAACAGGCCAAATTCGGGCCGGCATCTGTGCCATGACCGTGTGAGATTCAGGATAGCCTTTACCAGGACAGGTCATGGAGGCGATCCAGCAAACAGGCATGCTTTGTGTTCAGCCCGGGATAGTGGTTGACGGCAAGCTGACAATGGCACGAAAGCCTGGCAGATCACCGAACAGGATGGCAAAAAAGCAGATCTCAGGCATACCTGACAGGTGTCAGGTTCATCGGGACCGGCCTGCAAGCGGAAACCTGATGCGGTCAGGATGAGTACAGGGATGCAGGACAGATGACGATGCACCGGCCTTCCCATATTCAACCCCAGTCGGCAGCCGGGAAGGCAAAGCAGCGCAGAAAACAGATGCTGCCGGGTGGGCGCCGCTTTTCCGGGGCTGACAACGGAATGACCGCGTGAGACAAATGCATGCATTTTACATCTCTGACATGGAAATGAAACGGTGACAGGGAGACGTGAACTGTCTGGCTGCTCGAGCGCGTTATTGCTGTGAATTTGGATTAATGGAGGATTGGTTCAGTGAACAGAAGCAAGATGACCAGAAACAGTATCCTGATTGTGTTTCTATGCTTTGTCATGTCCACATTCGTATCGCTCTGGTCTTTGCGCATCATGGCCAGAAACAACATGGAGGGACTGATCAAGGCCCTGACTGCCCGTATCTATGATCCGATCGCAGGCCAGCTCTCTGAACCGGTCATTGTGTCCCGGACCATGGCAAACGACAGGTTTCTTATAGACCTGCTTGAATCGGAGGATGAGCGGGACCCGGAGGAGACTGAGGCATTGATGCAGGCGTATCTGTTAAAGCTCAGGGAAGGCCTTAAATACGAATCTGCCTTTGTCGTTTCGGACAGGAGTCACAGATACTATACGTTTGAGGGTCTGGTCAAGGAGATCAGCAGAGAGAACATCAGCCGTGACCAGTGGTATTTTGAGTTCATCGGGCAGGATGATGCGTACAGCCTGGATGTGGACCGGGATGAGTTCGGCGCGGATGCCTGGACGGTGTTTGTGGATACGCGCATTGAGGATGACGACGGGAACCTGCT
>JAFSZW010000260.1 GCA_017458865.1 Clostridia bacterium | reverse complement strand
GGTGATCAATCCTGCATTTTTCAGTTGTGTAAGTATTTTACGAATGATGACAGGATTCGTATTGATACTTCCTGCGAGAAAGTCGCTGGTCACTTTGTAGTCATCCTTGAAAGTATCCACGCAAGTGAAGATATGCAGGGCAATGGTAAATCTGCTTGAAATCTGCATATCATCGCCCTCCTGCCATCATTCTACAGCAAACCCGCTGTAGTTTCAATGGTTACATTAGAACTTGCCGTTCTGATTCTGCCAGGTATCCTCAGCAGCCAGCGTTTCCATCACATCCCAATGTTCAGCAATCTTCCCGTTCTCGACACGGAACAGGTCATAATAGGTGGTGGGTGTACCACCAAAAGTCCCCTCACTGACTGCCAGACCGTAGTCACCATCGGCCAGAACATAATGCGTCTTGTTATAGACCATCTGAATGCCCTGCTCAGCAAGCGTGGCCAGCGCAGCGCCAAGTCCAGACAGACCATCAGCAATACTGATGTTGTGCTGGATATACTTATCGCCGTCAAAATAGCTGGTAAGCCTGTCAGGATTTTCGCCACGCAGCACATCACCGACAAAAGAGGCTACTGCCTTGCGGGTCTCTTCTTTGTCAACATCCCGCTTCTCCATCGTACCGTCGACTTGAGTGTGGCCGGAAGGGTTGGGATCGGCTTTGGCAGCAAGATTGTCCCAGTGTTCCACAATCTTGCCATCTGCATCAAAGCGGAAAATATCAAATGCGACCTGTTCACCCATACCGGCAAAGTTGTAAATGGTCTGCAGGAATACCTTGTCACCATCCTCAAAAGCGCGGATGTTATTGACGTAGGTCTTTACGGGCGCTGCACCAAGGTAAGAAACACTGCCGATAAAAGCGTCAGCGCCGGTACCGTACGCAAGATGGTGCTGGATGTAGCCGGGCGCCAGAAGTTCCTTAGCCTGCTCGGTGTCACCTGTAGCGAAAGTGTTGATAAGCGCCAGGGCCTTTTCGATGTTAGTCATGATTGTATCCTCCAGAATGATGAATTATTATCCGATGTAACCGCCGCGGTTTCATCTAACAGAGAGTAGTATATCGTGTTGTTGTTGTAACGTCAATAGTTACATCAATTTTTTTTTACAAAAAAAGCCGGGACGCATCCCGGCTTCACAGACTTATCCTTTGGCTGTATAGCCAGATCGTCCGCTTATGCTCAAAACACCAGTTGTACCAGAATCATATACATCACCGTTCCAGTGACAACGCTGAAGATCGTATGCCGTTTCCAGAGATACGTCCCGATCACGACAGCCATGGCGAGCAGTTCCGGCAGGCCATGCGGCGCTTCCAGGACAGGCGTATCTTTGAGACAGTATACGATGAGCATGCCCATGGCCGTATAAGGAACCGCTTTCCCAAGATAGAGGATGTACTCAGGCACTTTCTCGTTGCGGCCGAAGACGAGCACCGGCAGTATTCTTGTGGCCAGTGTCACGATGCCCATCACGAGGATGATGAGCATTGCATGCCATTCAATTGCCATTTTCTGTTGCCACCTCCGCTTCAATCCGCCTGCGCATGATCGTCAGTACAGCAAGGATAATCACCATGGCAGGAATCAGGAACAGGTCTCTGCCAAACAGCACCCTGCAAACAAGTGTTGCTGCCAGGCCCAGCACTGCCGGGATATGACACTTGGAATCAATCCACTGCTGGATGAACACGGTCGTGAACAGCGCTGTCATCGCAAAGTCAATACCGGTAGAATTAAAAGACAGCAGTGTTCCGATCCATCCGCCGAGAAATGAACCGAGTACCCAGGCGCTCTGGTCAAACAGCGTCACCAAAAAACGGTAGCCGCTGCGATTTACGCCAGGCGGATTCTCATCTCTGCTCAGCATGGCATAGGTCTCATCGCAAAGTGCGTAGTACAGATACCACTTTCGCCGTCCCTCTTCCCTATACCTTCCAATCATGGAAATGCTGAAAAAGATATGTCTTGCCGCCACCATCAGCGCGGTGACCCCTGCCATAATAAACGAGCCGCCTGAGAGCATCGACACGCTGACGAACTGTACCGTTCCGCTGAAAATCAGGATACCGGAGAGAAGTGACCACACTGGCCCAAACCCGTGTTTCTCCATGAGAATCCCGTACCCGATGCCCAGAACGACAAATGTGACCATGATGGGAAGAGATGTTCTGAGTGCAGCAGATACCTCTTTCCGTCCTATGATTCCCTGTTTTTCCAGTTTTTCTTTTTCCATAAGAAGTCTTTTCCATTTCTTCCGCCTGATGCCGACCTAACAGGATAGACCAGCATTTCGTGGCAGACAGTCAGTGATGCATGACTTGCCGTCATTATCAGTTTTTTCGGCTTGTCAAACCGTTTTTTGTGTTGTATGATCTTTCAGGATTCACCGGAACCCCGGTTGCTCATGGCAGGAGATTGCTGTTTGTTTGGCAGACAGCCCGGTATTTGCAGCAGATCGACTGCAGGTAGGACGCACAGTCAGGCAGCCAATTGCACCATATCCATTCCCGCGCTCTCGCTGTGCTGCAGCTGAATCCATGTAACTGAGAAAGTACCCCGTCAGATAAGCTTAAGGAGGCAATTATGGAGCGATTTGCTTGGAAGGGACGCATTCTTCCGGGAATGCAGGCTGAATATAAACGGCGTCACGATGAAATCTGGCCCGAAATGGTGCAGCTTCTCAAGGATGCAGGCATCTCAAACTACAGCATCTGGAGCGATGGAACAGATGTCTTTGGCTATTATGAATGCGAAAAAGGCATTGCATATGCCGAACGCATCCAGGCTGAAAGTCCCATCGTCGACAAATGGAATGATTACATGCAGGATGTTCTTGACCTGCAGATGGATCCGGAAACCGGTGCTCAGCCCAAGCTCTCCCAGATGTTTTTCCTTGCATAACAAGCCTGTTCCGGATGAAAACAGACAGGCTGCTGCGTTCACTCAGATCACGGAAAATACGGTCATTTTGAAAAATCCCCCCCAGGGGGGTTTTTTTGATTTCAGGGCGCATTTCGGGTCCCTTTTCAAAGGCAAAACCTGCCTGTGCTGTCTATGAGAACGAACAGACCATGATCTGCTCGGCCTCATCCTCCCGGACTGTCCTGAAGCCTGCCCGCTCATACAGATGAACCGCGGCATTGGCTTTCTGGACCGACAGTGATGCCTGGCGGTAGCCCATCCGGCTGATTTCCATCAGGAGCCGGGACAGGAGCTGCGTGCCTGTCCCCTGCCCGCGGTATTCTCTGCGGAGCGCAATAGCAATGGACGGGGTATGATCATCCACATGGCCGTAATCCACCATGATTCTGGCCCATGCAGCGCCGATGACGCAACCATCTGCCTCCGCGACAATGCAGACGTCCGCAGGGCCTGTTCCAAAGTGTTCGTAATAGACCGCCAGCTCAGGCCTGAAAATGATGTCCCGGGGCGGCGGCGCCGCTCCCTCGGGTACAAAGATGGCCTCATAGACAAAGTCCCGCAAAAGGTCCGTCTCGTCCGGTCTGAGTTTTCTGTAGATCATCCCATCCTCCTGCTTAAAGATCAGCTCATTTACCTGCACTCATGTGCAAACCGTTGAAGCAGACGCTGTCCTGTTGCAGGCAGCGCCTGCAGGGAGACACATCAGACGTCGAGATAGGCGCCTTTCATTGGAGAGGCTGCAAGGTTTGCAAAGAGTTTCAGGACGCCGCCTTTGAATCTCGACGGATGCGGCTGCCATTTTGCCCGTCTGGCCTCAAGGACCGCATCAACCTCATCCGGCGTCATCCGCTTTCCGGCAATGCCGACAATGTTCAGGGCCCGGGCCTTCACATCAATCTCGATGAGATCCCCTTCCTCCACGAGGGCTATCGGGCCGCCGGCCTGTGCCTCAGGTGAGCAGTGGCCAATGGACGGACCCGTGCTCGCACCGGAAAAACGACCGTCCGTGATCAGGGCAATGCTCCTGCCCAACAGCGGGTCTGAGGCGATCGCCTCAGTGGTGTAGAACATCTCCGGCATGCCGGAACCGCGCGGTCCCTCATAGCGAATCAGGACGGCATCACCCGGTTCCACCTCATGATGAAGCACTGCATGGATGCATGCTTCCTCACTGTCAAAGGGCTTTGCGCGCAGGACGGCATGGTGCATCTCTTTCGGGCATGCGGTGTGCTTGATCACCGCGCCCTCGGGTGCCAGATTTCCAAACAGGATGGCGATTGAACCATCGCTGCCAATCGGCTCATCCGCCGGACGGATAATGTCCCTGCGGGTGAGATGAATCCCGTAATGCGCATTGGCCTTTTCAAGCGCTTCCTCACACTGCTCGTAGTAACCGCTCTGACGGAGAGCGTCAAGGTTCTCGCCCAGCGTATGACCGGTAACTGTTCTGGCATCAAGATGCAGGCAGCCGCGGATCTCCTCCATCACCATGGGCACGCCGCCGGCACAGCTGAAGAAGGACGCCGGCCACTTGCCTGTCGGGCGCACATCCACCAGGTATTTCGCATTCCTGTGCAGCCGGTCAAAGGTTTCACCCGTGATCGTGATGCCCAGCTCATGCGCGATAGCCGGCAGATGCAGAAGGGCATTGGTCGAACCGGAAACAGCCGCGTGCACCAGGATGGCATTCTCAAAGCTTTCCATGGTCAGGATTTCCCGGGGTGTCAGGCCGGATGACTGCTTTGCCATCTCCACCGCACGCTTTCCGGCTTTCCTGGCCGTCTCTATGAGGGTGTCGCCCTCTGCCGGCAGAATTGCGCTGCCGGGAAGTGCAAGGCCGAGCGACTCCGAAACGATCTGCATGGTCAGGGCTGTTCCTATGAATGAACAGGCACCGCAGCCCGGACACGCATTCTGCTTTGCCCAGTTCAGCTTGTCTTCCCCGATTTCGCCGCGTTCATACCCAGCGCTGTACATGCCCAGCTGCTCAAGCGTCAGGAGCTCCGGTCCCGCCGGCATGACGCCGCCCGGCACAACCAGTGCCGGCAGGTTGAGTCGGCAGAGGCCGATGAGATTCCCCGGCAGCCCCTTGTCACAGCTGGCCAGGAAGACCGCACCGTCAAACGGCGTTGCGTTAGCCTGAATTTCGATCATGTTTGCAATCATCTCACGGCTGGCCAGCGAGTAATTGATCCCGTCCGTTCCCTGACTTTCGCCGTCGCACATATCGGTACAGAAGTATCTTGCACCATGTCCGCCTGCCTCTGAGATGCCCTCGCAAACCGCATTCACCAGTTTGTCCAGATGGGCGGATCCCGGATGGCTGTCACCGAACGTGCTCGCCACATAAATCTGCGGCTTGGAAAGGTCCTCAACCCGCCAGCCGGATCCCAGCCGCAGGGGATCCAGTTCCGGCGCCAGTTCTCTCAGTTTCTGACTGTTCAGCATAATTCTTCCTCCGTCATCTGTCTCCGAATTCCGTTCAGGATCCCCGGCAAATTGCCAATGGATCTGTTAAGAAAACCGCCACGACGCATCCATGGAAAGTGAGTATGCGCGTGGCGGATCTGATTCGCCTGTGTGCCAGGCGGCCGCGTGGCACCTGGCTGTTTCCTGCCTGTTAAAAGCAGGATAGTGAAATGTCCTGCCGGAATGTTGCAAGCACTGCGGCAGGGGTGACAGATTATTCGATAACCGCCTTCACATGCACCGTCTTCTGCTGATTGTCAGGCATCCTGACCGTCTGTCCGTCAATCCGGGCGCCATCTACGAAAACGGTCACCGAGCCCTTTTCGCCGCCTGCGCGGTTTTCGATCTCGACCTCATAGGTGTTACCGCGGAACTTGCGGATGACTTTGACCTGCGGGAGCTCAGCCGGCAGACATGGATCGATCATGAGGCCGTCAAACTCCGGCTTGATGCCCAGGATGCTCTGGCTGACTGCGTAGAAGTTCCACGCAGCAGTACCGGTCAGCCAGCTGTTGCGGGCCTCGCCCGGCCTGAAACTGTCACGGCCGTTAATCGTCTGGCTGTAGACATAGGGCTCGGTCCTGTGCAGTTTCTGGTCCTTGATGTAGGCCGGCGCAATGCGCTTGTAGAGATCAAAGGCTCTGTCGCCGTGTCCGAGCACCGTCTCGCCGATGATGACCCACGGATTATTGTGGCAGAATACAGAACCGTTCTCCTTGTAGCCCGGTACATAGGAGGAAACCTCACCCAGATTGAGGTAATACTTCGAGTAGCTTGGCCAGTTGATCATGATGCCATGCTCAAAGAGCAGATACCGCCAGGTGCTGTCAAGCGCCTTCTGCGCGAGACCGTTGTCCCGGCCAACGCCTGCCATGGTGCACATGCCCTGCGGCTCAATGAAGATCTTGCCTTCCTCATTTTCATGGGAGCCGACCTTGTCACCATTTGCATCATACGCCCGCAGGAACCATTCGCCGTCCCATCCGGTTTTCTCAATGCATTCCGTCATCCGGATCTTTTCGCTGCGGACAAAGGCTGCCTCCTCCGCATCGCCGCGATGCTCACAGATGCTCGCATAGTCGTCCGCCACGTACACGTACATGCCCGCAATGAACACGCTTTCGGCAATGCCGGTATCGTTGTTGGTGACCGTCTGGAAACTCTCGCCCGGCGTTTCGGAGAAACAGTTCAGGTTCAGGCAGTCGTTCCAGTCCGCACGTCCAATCAGGGGCAGTCCGTGAGGACCGCGGTGTGTTGCCGTGTAGTGGAAGGAACGGCGAAGATGCTCATAGAGCGGTGCCGCCAGGGACGGATCGTTGTCGAAATCGACCATCTCATCCAGAATGCTGAAATCGCCGGTTTCCTTGATGTAGGCGCTGACAGAGCAGATCAGCCAGAGCGGATCGTCATTGAATCCGCTGCCGACGCCCATGTTGCCGCGCTTGGTCAGCGGCTGATACTGGTGGTATGCGCTGCCGTCCGGGAACTGCGTTGCAGCCACATCCAGGATGCGCTGCCTTGCGCGGTCCGGCACCAGATGGATAAAGCCCAGCAGGTCCTGAGAGCAGTCACGGAATCCCATGCCGCGGCCAATACCGCTTTCGAAGTAGGAAGCAGAGCGGCTCATGTTGAACGTGATCATGCACTGATACTGATTCCAGATGTTGACCTGCCTGTTGAGGCGCTCATCCCCGGATTCCAGTGTAAAGGTGCTGAGCAGCGTCTCCCAGTGCTCACGAAGCGCCTTGAGACCGGCATCAAACTGCGCCTCAGTCTGATACCTGGCCAGCGTCTCGTGCGCATCCGTCTTGTTGATGACGCCCGGTGCCACAAACTTGGCATCCGTCGGGCTCTCGCAGTAAGCCAGCATGAACACATAGGTCTCAGATGCGCCGGGTTCCAGCGTAATCTCAAAGAAGTGGCTGCCAATCGGGGCCCAGCCATGTGCCTCGCTGTTCCTGGCCTCGCCTGCCTCAACCGCATCAGGATGATCAAAGCCGTTGTAAAGGCCCATGAACGTCTCGCGGTCCGTATCATACCCGGTGACCGGCCGGTTGACGGCAAACACCGCATAGTGGTTGCGCCGCTCACGGTATTCGGTCTTGTGGTAAATAACCGACCCGCCGCCTTCAAATTCCATCTCAGCGAGTGCATAGTTCCTCTGGAAATTCGTGCAGTCGTCCCACGCATTCCACAGACAGAACTCAACAAATGACCAGAGCTTCACATGCCTGGTTTCGCTGCTCTCGTTTGTGAGCACAAGCTTTGTGACCTCAGCCCTCGCATCAAGCGGCACCATGACGGTCTCCTCCGCCACAATTCCGTTCTTTGAGCCACGGATCTTCGTATATCCGAGGCCATGCTCGCAGCGGTAATCGTCCAGTTTCGTTTTACACGGCTGCCAGCCAGGATTCCAGATCGTATCCCCGTCCTTGATATAGAAATACTTGCCGCCCACATCTGTCGGTACATTGTTGTAGCGGTATCTGGTCAGGCGCAGCATGAGCGCATCCCGGTAAAATGAATACCCGCCGGCCGTATTGCTGACCAGTGAGAAGAAGTCATTGCTCCCAAGATAGTTAATCCAGGGATAAGGCGTATCCGGTCTGGTAATGACGAATGCTTTCGCCTGATCGTCGAAATACCCGTAGTCCACAGTGGTCTCCTCCTTAAAAAATGTAAATTAATAGACAACGATTTTGGTTGATTTTCAAACACATTTGGGATATGCATATTCTATCATGTGAGCACCTGTGTGTCAAAACAACCTTTGGCGAATATTCCCTGATCATCCTGTTGAATCTTTGCCTGGCATCCTCTCTGCCCAGACCTTATAATCGGGGCACGGGCAGAAATCACCGCGCTCCGGCTGCCTGCCATATGCCCACTATCTGTCCTATTCCGCAAAGCATTCACCGGCCTGTGACGGGGCGATAATGCATACGGCGTCATCTCGGAAAACCGGTTTTAAAAGGCGCGGGCCGTTCCCCCGGGAGAGCTATATAACTCAATTGCGTATTGGCTTCTTTTGCTGCTCCATGTGTCAATTCTACACAGAAATTCCATTGACAAATTACCCATGCTGAAATAGAATGAATGTTAATCGTTTAGTTCGTTAAACAATTCGGGAAACGAATATGATGGAGGACATGTTTATGAAAATGCTCATTATGCTCCTGAGCGTCATTGCTGCGTTGGCAATCAGCTGTACGGCTTTTGCTGCAGTGCCTGTGGACGCTACTGACCTGGCCTACAAAGGCGAGCTTGAGATCATGCATTTCTCAACATCCGAAGAATCCGAGGGCAATGGCGGCTCTGATGCATTCCGCTATACGCTTGGCGAATGGAAAGCAGCTCACCCTGATATCACACTGACTGAAAACATTCTCGCAAACGCAGAATACAAGACTCAGATTGCAACCCTTGCTGCTGCCGGTTATCTGCCGGATGTCTTTTTGCTGCAGGGTATGAATACCATTGCGTGGGCTGAGCAGGGACTTGTGCTGGACCTGACCGACAGCATTACCTCATCCCCGTACTATGCTGATTACAACCTCGCTTATCTGACGCCGTTCACCTCCAACGGAAAGTATTACGGCTATCCGGTGCTGACCGGCGGCACCTGCACAGTGGTCATCTATGATAAGGCCATGTGGAAAGAGGCTGGATATGATACATTCCCGGCCACCTGGGCAGAAGTTGAGGCAGCCTCTGATTACTTTAACAGCCAGGGCATCTACACCGTCGCCTTTGGCAATGGCGGACAGTGGCAGCTCAACTCCGACTTTATCTCGACGCTCGGCAACCGTTATACCGGCCCGGAATGGTTTGCCAGCCTGATTGCCAAGAGCGGCGCCAAGTTTACGGATCCCGAGTTTGTCGCCTGCCTCAGGGAGACCAAACGTCTCTTTGCGAATACCACCATCTTTAACCCGGATTACAATGCGGTCACCAACGAGGATGCCCGCGAGTATTTCATTGCCGGCTTTGCTGCTGCTTTCATCGGCGGCAACTGGGATGAATCCTACATCACCGCTGTCCTCAAATCAGCCGATGAGGATAAGTACAACAATATCGGTTTTGCCGTTCTGCCGCAGCCTGCCGATGCAGACAAGGCCCCCAATTCTCAGAACATCGGCCTCGGCTATGCCGTCGCCATCAATGCTGAGGTTGCGAAGGATCCGGACAAGCTTGCAGCCGCCATTGACCTGGCCAGGACGCTCACCGGACCGACTTTCTCCTCCTATGTGGGCGAACACTATGCACTCGGCGGCCTCACCAGAGTTGACGGCGTCGATCTCAGCGGTTTCGATTCCGTTACCGCGGACTTCTATAACTGGTCATATGTCGACACCGAGACCTGCGAGATCTATGACTCATATATCTCCTCCGCTGTGTGGTCAGTATTTAACACCGAGGCACAGGCCATGCTGAACGGCGAAATCGAACCCGAACAGGTGGCTGAGGATACGCAGAAGGCGTATGAGGAGAACTACTGAGGCATCCTGAATCTGACTGCATGATGAGGGCCGGATCATCTTTCCCCGTTTGGTGGAAGCATGTCCGGCCTTTACGCAGGTAAAAGCCGTCTGCCCCTGATCCGGAGATCACAGCGTACGCCGCACGCTTATCAGCGTGTCCGGATGGACAATTCGGACAGTTACGCAGTTGTTTCCATCCGGAAACTCTGCCAGGAAAGGAATGATACCCATGCTTGAGACGATAAAGCCGAGCAAGAAAACGATCTTTCTCTATCTCCTCTTTCCCGTCGCAGCGTATGCTTTCACTGTCTTTTTACCGCTCCTTACTGCAATGTTTTACAGTTTCTTCGAGTGGAAAAACGGGCCTGCCAAGACCTTTATCGGGTTTGCCAATTACATTCAGCTGTTCCATGACGCAACATTCTGGAAAGCTTTCGGCAACAACATATATCTGGTTGCCGCCTGTCTGATCGGGCAGATCGGCAGTGCCTTCATTCTGGTTCTGCTGGTCAACTCAAAACTGACCAGATCCAAGAGCATCCACCGAACCTTTGGTTTCTTTCCGTCGACCATTTCCGCTGTCTGCATCGGCATGATCTGGAGTATGGTCTACCACAACCAGTACGGCCTCATCAACTGGTTTCTGAGGAATATCGGACATCCCGAGCTGTGCAAAGTCTGGCTCAACGATACCTCGCGCATCATGCTGTATGTATCCATTCCCCTGATCTGGCAGTACATCGGCTACTATATGGTCATCCTGTTTTCCGCCATTGGCGCCATAGACCAGCAGATCTTTGAGAGCGCTGAGATCGACGGGGCAAACGGGCTGCAGACCGCTATCCATATTACGCTGCCCATGATCCGCAGCACCATGCTGGTTTGCATTATGCTGTGCATTGCAGGAAACATGAAAGCCTTTGACAACATCTACACCATGACCAAGGGCGGACCAGGAACCGCTTCCATGGTTATGGCCATGTACGGCTACAAAATCTCCTTCGAACAGTTCAACATGGGTTATGGAAGTGCCATTTCCGTCGGCATTTTCGTGCTCTCCCTGATCGTCATCGGCGGATCCCAGTGGATCATTCGGCGGAAGACCGACCGTATGGAGGGCTAGCCATGATAAAGCGACAAAAAACAGGCAAATCACATGGCAGACTGTTCCATATGCGTCCCGGCAAAATCATCGGCACAGTGCTTGTCAACCTGTTCCTATGGCTCTTTTCCCTGTCCTGCATTTTCCCTCTTGTCTGGATGGCTTATTCGTCTCTCAAGGAAAAGCGGGTATTCAACGCAGACATTATGGGATTCCCGGTATTTCCTGATCTGGTCAATTACCAGCGCATTCTGTCAAATTCCGACTATCATCTGGCAGAATCCATGATGAACAGCGTAAGGACAACGACAATCAGCATCATCCTGATCGTCCTGTTCAGCTTCATCGTCGGATACATCCTCTCCCGTGTACGCTTTAAAATGAACCGCGTGCTCTACATCCTGTTTCTCATGGGCATGCTCATCCCGATTCACTCGCTCCTGGTTCCCATCTATGTGGTGTTCACCAATGCCCACCTATCGGACAAATGGTTTACACTCCTTTTCCCCTATGTGAGCTTTGGACTCCCGATCGGCATCTTCCTGGTCGACGGCTACGTCAAGGGCATCCCCATCTCGCTTGAGGAGGCAGCTGCCATTGACGGTTCCAGTTTTTCCTATACGCTATGGAACATCATCATGCCGCTCTGCCGGCCAATTCTGTTGACAGTTGCCATCGTACAGATCTTCAGCTGCTGGAACGAATTCTCATTCGCCCTGGTGCTGATCAAGAACGTCCATCTGCAGACTGTGCCGCTCGCGCTCACCCAGTTCAAGGGACAGTTTGCCTCGGATTATCCAAAGCAGATGGCTGCCATGCTGATTACAATGGCGCCAATCGTCATCCTCTATTTCATGTTCAACAGCCACATTATTGAGGGTATGGTAGCCGGCGCCGTTAAAGGCTGAATCAGAAAAGCTTGCCCTGTGGACGATTCAAACCAGGGCTGGCAGAGAAGATTGGGCCTGACCCTTCAAACACAATACAAAGAACGGTCATGGCCGTTTTCGGTTTCATAGCAAAAAAGATCCTTTCAAAGTCAAGCTTTGAAAGGATCTTTTTCTTTATGATGCGCTAGCTGTCATTTTCCGGTCCGTCAATCTGCTGTCTGGCGACAAGATCCGCAAAGAATCCATTCGCCTGAACCAGTTCATCATAAGTGCCGGATTCGACGACGTGTCCCTTGTCGAGTGCAATAATCCGGTCACATCCCCGGATGGTGGAAAGCCGGTGGGCGATGACAATCCGGGTGCAGTTCATCTGATCCAGCGATTCTGTCACTTTCTTCTGGGTCAGGTTGTCAAGCGCGCTGGTTGCCTCGTCCAAAATCACTACCCCTGGACGCGGGGCAATGGCCCGTGCGATCATCAGCCGCTGTTTCTGTCCGCCGGAGATTCCGCCGCCGCCCTCGCTAAGTATGGTGCTCATCCCCATGGGCATTTGCCGGATATCCTCTGCAATGCCGGATTTTTCTGCTGCATCCCAGGCATCCGCCTCGCTCAGCCACGGCGCGGTGATCGTGATGTTTGAGAACACGTTTCCTGCAAACAGTTTCCCGTCCTGCAGCACCGTTCCGATGTTCCGGCGCAGACTTTGCAGATCCAGCTCCCGGATTTCCGTTCCGTCGTAATAGACTGAACCGGAGTTCGCAGTTTCGAACCCGAGCAGGAGTTTGATCAGGGTTGATTTTCCGCATCCGCTGCGGCCTACGATTGCCACATATTCATGCGGATGAATCTTGAGGTTCAGGTCATCAAGGATGGCCGGGCCATCCGGCTCATAGCGGAAGGTCACATGATTCAGTTCAATTTCGCCCCTGAGATGTGTCACGAGAATCTTGTCGGCGCTGTTCTCCGTACTAGCCGCGAGGATATCCTCGCCCGCTTTCAGGGTCGGCCCCATCTGGGAGAAAGAAATGCTCTGGGTAATCACGGGCATCAGACCGGCAAACATCACTCCATAGGCGGAACTGAATGCCGCCAGCTGGGCTACGGACAGGTGGGCGTTGTACGCTTCCATGAATGCCCACAAAAGACCCGCCAGTTTGATGATTGTTACCAGATGAGAGCGGATGCAAAGCGGGAACACGATGGCGTGGGAAACACCGGCCTCTTTGGCATATCCCTTCAGCCACTTTCCGTAGGCCCGGTCCTCGCTGGCGCTGATCCGAATGCGCTGAACGCCGGAAATGATATCAAAAACAGTTCCGCTGTTTGCCTCGGATGCCCGCAGCCGCGCCTGTTCCAGTTGTTTCTCCTGCCAGACCGTCACCGCCAGGAGGATCAGGACAACCAGAACCGCTGTGACTGCCGGAAGTGCCAGTGTCGGGGAGATCAGCAGAATGGGCAGTCCGCTCAGGAAAGCGATGATCGTGTTCGCGATCACCAAAAGAATATCGCAGATGTACCGGGGAAGTCTGTTAATCGCGGCAATCCGCTGAGAAAGACCGCCTGCAGTCTTTCCGTTAAAGAACGTGACCGGCAGGTTCAGTACCTTAAAGTACATGCTGTTCTCAGCCTCTGTAAACAGCCTGTTCCGGATTCGTTCATTGATCGAAAACCGGACTGCCTCAGTAAGCCAGCCGCCGATAACGGAGGCGATCAGCATGACCATCAGGGATATCAGCAACACCGTCTGACGGGTCGGAATGATCCTTGAAAAGGCGATCTGTATCGCAAAGGGCGACAGCATGCCAAGCATGGCAATAAACAGGCTGGTCACGGTGTACATGAGCACATCGCCCGGGGAGAGCCGTTTGAACAGGTAAACAAGATAATCCTTTCCGGTTCGGACCTCAGGCGGCAACGGGCGGTAGATATGCCATGCCGTCCGGTCAAACATATCCTGATTTTTCTCTGTGACCCGGACTTTTTTACCCGTCTTGGGATCGAGAAAATACAGCCCCTGCAGGAATCCGGGAAACAGTGCGCATGCCTGATTTGTTTCCTTTATGACCGCCAGAATCGGTCCGTCCCCGTCAATCCACCACTGGTCCGTCAGGGTGATCCTTCTTTTCGCCGCACCGGACGGGTGCAGCATCACATCCAGCAGTTCAGAAAGATCCCGGCACGGGTGAATGATTTCCGGAACCCTGATCTGAATATACCTGGCGATAAGTCCAATCTGCCGCTGATCCTCAGGAAGAAACGGATCGGGCTCATAATCATCCATCCGCTCTTTTCCCACAGCGTCAGCCAGCATCCGCTCGCCGGCCTCAACGATCTTCCTGTCGTTTAGTTGTCTTTCCTGAATCTGTTTGCCGAAGATGCTCATCCAGTTTCCTCCTTTCTCACGCAGTCCTAATCAGGGCCTCATAATATCCGCCGGCATTCATGAGTTCCTCATGCGTGCCGCGTTCCGTCACATGGCCCCGATCCAGTACAATGATCTCATCGCTGTCCCGGATTGTCGAGAGCCGGTGAGCGATGATAACGCAGGTGATGCCCCTGCTGCGGACATATTCGGAGATTTCAAACTCAGTCCGGGCATCCAGAGCGGAGGTTGCCTCGTCCAGGATCAGAATGGAAGGATCCGCGGCCAGAACGCGGGCAATCTCGACACGCTGCCGTTCACCACCGGAAAGATTCTTCCCGCCGTCCTGCAGCATCATCTGGTAGCCGCCCTTGCGGGCACTTATCTGATCATGAATATCGGCATCTCTTGCTGCCAGGATCATCTCAAAGTCCTCAATGGACGTGTCCCACATCTTGATATTGTTCGCAATCGTATCGTGGAAGATGGCAATGTCCTGATCCACCATACTCACAGACGACCTGAAAATCTCCTGCGGAATTTCGCTGATCAGCTTCCCGTCAAAACGGATTTCGCCGCTCCAGGGCTGATACAGACCGGTCAGCATCTTCGCCACCGTGGACTTTCCGGAACCGGAGGTGCCTACCAGGGCGATGCGTTTCCCGGGTTCGAGCGTGAGACTGAAATCTTCAAGCAGCGGATCCCCGTATTTGGAATAGCCGAATGTCACGTGGCTCATTTCGATCCTGCCGCTCAGTTTCTGCACGTTTTCAAGATCAATCGCATTGATATTCCCGTGGACGTTCTCCTCCTCCGGATAGTCCATTACATCATGGATTCTTTCCACTGAGGCAGCCATGGTTTCGAGCATTTCTCCCGATGCCAGCAGTTGGTTGATCGGCTGGGCAATCGCCTTTACATACTGCAGGAAAGTCAGCAGAAGGCCCTCGGTCATATGGCCCATGATAATGAGCCGGAAACCAATGAACATCACGATATAGTTGGACAGCTCCTCGAGATATTTCGGGGCCGTCATCAGGTATTTCGTCTTGCTCATGAACAGCGCTTTTGTCCGGGTCGATGCAGCATGGAAACCGCTCCAGCGCTCAAAATAGCCGTTCTCGGAACCGGTTGACTTGATGGTCTGAATGATATCAATACCGGTCACCGTGGCAGCTTTCATATTCGCAAAATCCCTGGCCTTGGTCGCACTGATCTCGCGGCGGAACTTTCCAAGCCATTGCGCAATGAGCAGGTTGACAACGATGGTGCACAGGCCGACTGCCGTCAGAACCAGACTGTACTGAGCCATGACGATCAGGTAGAACAGCAGCATGATCAGGTTCAGCAGCAGCGGCGCCATCTGGCCGATCATCGTATTGGCGATGATGGTATTCTCCTCCTGCCGGTTGGCAAGATCTGCTGCCTTCCGCCGGGCGAAAAACGCCATGGGCAGACGAAGCATATGGCGCATATAGGCAGCATTTGACTGAACCGCGATCTTGCCGGTCGCACGGATCACTGTCGCCTGGTTGATGATCGCTGCCACAAGCTGGAAGAGGATCAGTCCACCGAAGGCATAGATAAATCCCTGATACCATCCGGCCCGGTCACCGCTGAGGATGCTGTCTGTAAACACCCGGGTAAAGATGGGCGAGAAAATTCCGCCCAGACCCGCCAGGATGCCTGTTACAACAACCATCCGCAGGACAGAATAGTTTTCGCGGATCGCTGCAAGGATGATGTTGCCCAGCGTGTTCGGCTTTCCATCCCTGACAAAGTCTTTTCCGGGCTGCATTTCAAGGCAAGAGCCTGTATAATGCTTTCGGAATTCGGAGACAGATTCCTCAATCCGTCCCCTGGCCGGATCGATCAGATGGGCTTTCCCCTTTTTAAAACCGCACAGCACCATCCAAAGACCGTTGTCCCGCTGCAGAATCGTGGGCAGTATCGTGGATTCCTGCAGTTCCTCCACGGAGGGGGTGATCGTTTTGCAGGTCAGTCCATAACTTTCCGCCGCCCTGAGAATATCAGCAGCTTTCGTTCCGTCTCTTGAGACACCGCATGCCGTACGCACCTGATCCATCTGAACCCACTTTCCGTAGTAACCCAATACCATGGAAAGACAGGAAGCGCCGCCTTCAACTTCCTCCATCTGGGGAATCACCGGAACATTCGTCAGTCTACTCATCTCATCTTACCTCACAAGAAAGCTGATCGGAGCAACTTCTTCCGTTATAAAGGTAACCTGAGCCAATGTAAATTCATAATCCGCCAGGTCCTCGTTCGGTTTGATGATTACCGGCCAGGAATACTCACTCTCGATACAGTTTTCTGTCAGCCAGTCGTTGTTGAACAGGGTTTCATGCGCCTGTGCGCGGTTGATGGGAACCTGATTCGCCTTCGCTTCAATCCTGCCGGTATACTTGCTGTGATCCGGCATCTCCAGCGTCACCTTTTCGCCGACCTTTTCCACCGCTTCCAGGTTAAATCTTGAAGCGTCCAGAAAACACACCACAAGGATGTTGTCATTCGTATTTCCCTCTGTTATCGCCGCTTCAATCTGGTCCTCGTATTTCATTCCGATGGTTGACGTATAATCCTTATACGGATCCAGCACGACACCTGTCACGGTTGCCGTCACAGGCAGTTTGCCGATCATTCCCCAGACAATGATCGCGGCGACAACCAGCACCATCGCAAAGATGGTAATCGTAACGCCTGGACTGGAAACCCGGATATAATCATCCAGGCCATCTCTGGAATTGGCTGTTTCCTTTGCTTTTCCTTCGGTTTTCATCGAATCCATTTTTTGTTCCTCCCTGAAAACATGTCTCAGATTCCCGACTCACCGGTCTTTTCAGGACACCGGGTCTTGTACTGCTTATCACGTTCTTGGTACATTAGAGCTTTTCGACATGTCTCAAAAAGCCTTATTTTACAAGGCTTTTTGAAAACTTCAAAAATCCAATTTGCTTGATTTTTCCTGATGCACCAACTAGAAATTATGCCAATTTCTTCTAAAATCACTTGTATCAAGTGGATCTTTGGTAAATTTCAAATAAATCTCGTTATTACGCTGCATTTCACAATATTTCTTTCATTTTCTTCTGCGCTCTTATTTTCGTTATATTACATAAGCATAATTTGCTTGGTTTAAATACAAAACCAGCCGAATAAAATTGCACAAATTGACCAAATTCTTTACAATGGTGATGCTTAGAAAAAGGTAAAGGAGAATCAACGTATGCATGACCACACTCTACCACAATGTTCGCTTTTTGACTATTACGAAGTGATATACAGCCATTTTATTACAGATTGACGCAAATTCTCAAGATAAAGTATAAGATATAATACTAACTGTATGACGCCAAAAAACGGGGGCAAAACGAAAACCTCTATTATACATCATAGCACAATTGTCAAAGGACTTAAAGTCCCTGAATGACTCAAAAAGTGCCAGATGCCACGCAAACGAAACACTCAGTGAAATTGTGTATGGTGTTTGAGGGGAGATTATGCGGTTAAAGCAGAAAAACCCACCATGCCACCTGAGAGTGAACACTCCTGCGCAGTTGGAAAGTTGCATGGTGGGCAAATATTCATTTTTAAACCGTCGCTTCAAACAGAACCTTATCGCCGATGATTATGCGCTTTACTCCGGATTCCTTATTCCTGTTAAAGTTGAAGCTGACCATGTAGCCGGTGGAAAGATCGAAGTAATCAAGGTACTCCATGATCTGCTTTTCGCCGTCTTCGTTGTACCGTGGTCCGCGCCAGATCTTCAGCTCAACCACATAGCGCTTGCCAAGGTAATGAATCACAACATCCATCCGCAGTTTATTCCTGGTCTGTTCTTCGATGCTGTAGGTTCCAGTGCCGTTGATGATCGGCACGATATACGTCAGAAATCGCTCTCTTCCCTCTTCCTCCAGGAACTTATCATCCATTTTTCCGTGAACACGTTTCTGGGTATCAACGAAGTGCTCAAGGATTAATGGCATGTTCAGGCTGTGATCATCGTTGATAAAAATGGACTTGTGAACCAGCGCGTCGCTGCGAAAAGCATCGTTCTTTCTGTTTTCGCCAAGGAAATACTGATAGAGGCGCATTTCAAACAGGCGGTTGGCAATCTTTACTGTATTGTCTTCATTTTTGATGAAACCATACATGTAAAGGAGCTTCTGCTCTTCATCATCCGGCAGCCAGGCGATCGCATCACCTTTCATTAAGATGTCACGCAGTTGTCTTTTGAGCTGAGGCAAATTAACAAGTTTCCCCATCACCGAACCAAACAGTGGATCTTTATTATCTGCCAGAATAATTTTGATTGCCTCGTCCATGCCCTGTTCTGTCCATGCTTCGCTAAGACCGATTTTGTCCCCCACAGGGCCATCCATGAGCTGACAGAGCCGTGAAACCAGATACGGATAACCACTGGTGTATTTGCGGAGCCGTTTTGCAATTGTGCCTGTATCCATTCCGGTATGATGATCTGACTCATACGCATTAAGCATGCCCTTGATGCCTTCTTCTGGCAGACTCATATCGATATCAAAATCAGCTGCGATATTCCAAGGGCTGTTTTCTTTTCCGTCCTCATCAGGGCGAATCTTTGATTTTAAGTGCTTGACATCCGTTACTCCCGCGAGGATAACCGAATGCAGCGCAGGCGCACCCTTATCTTCCCTGCTAAGATAACCCTCTCGAAGCTGTGCAAGAAAATCAAGGAATACTTGATTCTCCGAGGCAGTATCGACCTCATCAATCATCAGTACAACAGGTCTGCCAGATTCAGCACACCATTCTGTGATCGCATCATACAACTCATCCAGCCTTGCACGATGATCTTTTCTTTCAACAAAGTCGGAAAATGTCTCAAATGTATTCAGCGGAATATCCACGCCAGTTCTCTTCTCTCGCCTAATCAGACGCGAAAAGGACTGTACGAATGATTCCTCGCTTTCATACCCCGCCTTGCCAATTCCCTGAAAGCTGATGCTCACAACCTCATACTGTGAAGAAAGAATTTTTCTTAATGCGCTAAGCGTTGTGGTTTTCCCATACTGGCGCGCACGGTTAATGCAGAAATACTCCCCGCTGTCTACAAGTTTTTTTATATCTTCAAGCCGTTTTTTAATATCAACCATATAATGTTTATCAGGATTGCAAAGCCCTGTTGTGTTAAACTTTTTCACAGCCAGTCACCCTCCTTTCCATGAGTATAGTCGCGGTTTTTCCCAAAAGCAGCTACAAATTCTCTTTTACAATGTTACCACAAGTCCCCTTCCTTTTCAACCGGCAGCATGAGGAAGCGCAGGGATAAAAATCCAGGCGGACCACGTCATAACAGTAAAAGCTGCAGGTATTGTTTTTTGAAAGATAAGATGATTCACTGCCAGCTTTCATTTTCCCTCGTATATACAGGCAGAGACTACCGTAACAGAAAACTGGAAAGAAGGTTCTGATTATGAAAAAACTGATTACCGCGGTTACGCTTTTGGCGCTCATGCTGATGGTGCTCTGTCAGAGTTCCATGGCAGAGGATGCCTTCCATGAATTGATTGCCCGTATTAACAATCCGGACAACCCTGTCAGATATACCATTGCAACGCTCGAGTACTCCATCATGGATCCCCCTGCCGACTTTGTGCCGAATTTCCCCGAGTTTTTTGCTGATGCGACGCTGACGCCGGCGGATCTCAGTGAAACCCCGGAAGGATCGTATACGGTACTCGCATTCCCCGATGACGGCGTCCGCTTTGACTTTTTCCCCGGCGAAGAGTTTGGAAAGTACGTCCGCCAGGTAAACGATGACGGCACCGAGCAGCTCTTCACGATTACTCTGTCGAATCCGGATATGGCGTCCGCAGGAAACATAATGAGCGCGGAATCGGACTATCTGGCAGGCGTCAAGGGATTTGTCGAGCCTATTGAGGCTATCCTGCCTGAGGAAGGCTGGGTACTTGACAGCGTCTATGGCCAGGCATGGATGGATGACCGTGCGAAGCTTGAGGTGTTCCTTGAGGATGCGGACAACTACAAGGTTCTGATCTCCTGGGGCGGTAGTGCCTTGGAAACTGCTGAGTGGACCTACGCCTGCGATTATGATCCGGAAACTCAGACACTGAACGCCAGACATGTCATCTACGATACCATAGTCTACGATGACAGTGGCAATGAAACCCGGACAAATGTGTATGAGAAGGAGACCAGCGCTGTCTTCTCACTGAATGACAGCGGAAAAGTTGTCATCACAAATGCGGGTGAGGAAACACTTGAAGGAAAGACCTTTGAGCGGGTCCCGGGAACGAACTGAGATAACGCATCCATAACTGACCCCAATTAACACAAAACCAGCCCAGGGCTGGTTTTGTTTCTGTCTGCGGAAGCATATGAAGGCATGGTTTGCCGGGGTTTACGGTAATCCCGTCTGTGCATAGTTCAGGCTGCAGTGCGCATCGTATGGCTTAGCAGTGTCCGATACGCTCCATGAAGCAGCGATAGGCACCGTACAGGTTTGCATCGTTCTGATACCTGCAGACAGTGATTTCCGCCTGACGGACTGGATAGGGACAGACAGCATAGAGGGCACCCAGCTGATCCCGGATGGCATCAATAAATGCCGGCTGGACGCTGATGCCGCCGCCTATGGCGAACCGGTCCGGATCATAGAGATTCTGGAAATTGAAAATCTGGACCGCAATCTCATCTGCGTACTGTCTGAGAATCAGGGCAGCCTCAGGCACACCATGATTCACATCGCAAAAGAACTTTACCCCGTCCATAGATTCTGGCGGCACACCTATGGCCTG
>JAFSZW010000259.1 GCA_017458865.1 Clostridia bacterium | reverse complement strand
ATGAGGCTGAAATATTTCAAAAAAGGAATGAAGGACGGTATACCCATTTTACTGGGTTATTTCGCGGTGTCATTTACTTTTGGAATGATGGCCGTTCAGGGCGGTCTCAGCGTTTTTCAGTCGGTGTCGATTTCCTTCCTGAACCTGACAAGCGCGGGACAGTTTGCAGGCCTGGATATCATCCTGGCAGCAGGCTCACTTTGGGAAATGGCGCTGACGCAGCTGGTTATCAACCTCAGATACATGCTGATGTCCTTTTCAGTGGGGCAGAAGCTTGACAAGAAATACGCGTGGTGGCACAGATTCGGCGTAGCCTTCGGCATGACGGATGAAATCTTCGCTATCACGATGATGCAGAACGGGGCTGTTCCCCCTTATTATGTCTACGGCGCTATGGCTGTGGCAGTGCCCGGATGGACTCTGGGTACTCTGGCCGGTGCGCTGGCGGGACAGGTGCTCCCGGACATGATCATCAGCGCGCTGGGCATAGCTATTTATGGAATGTTCCTCGCGATCATCATTCCGCCTGCACGCAAGAATTCGACCCTGGCATGGGTCATCCTGGGCGCGATGGCGCTCAGCAGCGCATTCAAATATATACCGGGCCTTAACAGGGTATCCTCCGGCTTTGTGATCATTATCGTTACGGTTGTTGTGGCCGCTGTAGCCGCAGCCGTACGTCCGATCAGGGAGGAGCGCCATGAATAAGATTTTCCTGTACACGTTTGTAATGGCTGCAGTTACATATTTGATAAGGATGCTGCCGCTGGTTCTCTTTAAGAAAGAAATAACCAGCACCTTCGTCAAGTCATTCTTGTATTATGTTCCTTACGCCTGCCTGGCGGCAATGACCTTCCCGGCCATCCTCGGCTCCACATCATGCCTGATCTCCGCGATCATCGGCTTTGTAGTGGCAGCAGTGCTGGCATTCTTCAGAAGGAGCATGATACTGGTTTCACTGTGCGCATGCGGCACGGTTTTTATAGTAGAACAAATTATCCGCTGGATCGGATGAAATAAAGGAGATTTAATATGAATTATAAGAGAGTTTTAACAATTCAGGATGTATCCTGCGTCGGACAGTGCTCAGGCACTGTTGCGCTCCCGCTTATTTCAGCATGCGGTCATGAATGCTGCATCATTCCATCAGCAGTGCTTTCAACGCACACAGGCGGATTCAAGGGATTTACATTTGCAGATCTGACCGAAGAGATTCCCGGAATCAGAGAGCATTGGATGAAGGAAAATATCAAGTTTGACTGTGTTTATACTGGATATCTGGGCAGCACGAAGCAAGTCGACTACGTACTGGATATTATGGACACATGCCTGAAAACGGGTGGTCTCAGGATCGTTGACCCTGCTATGGGAGACCATGGCCATCTTTATCCGGGTTTTGGCCCTGACTATGTCCAGGCAATGGCTGAGCTGTGCGGCAGCGCGGACATCATCCTGCCGAACGTTACAGAGGCATGCTACATGGTCGGCGCAGAGTACAAAGAAGAATACGACCCTGCATATATCCAGAGTCTGCTCACAGCCCTGAACCAGCTGGGCACCAAGTGCATTATCCTGACCGGAGTCAGCTACCGTCCTGGCTTTACGGGCGTCGTTATCTTTGAAGATGGATTCTATTCATACTACGAGCACGAGGCACTGGAGCAGAGCTACCACGGCACCGGTGACATCTATTCATCAGTCTTTACAGGCGCACTCATGAGTGAAGTCGGCGCAACAAACGCAGCCTGCGTTGCAGCAGACTATGTAGTGGACTGCATCAAGGCCACCATTGAAGACAAAGACCACTGGTATGGAGTGAAATTCGAGACCTGCATACCGGAATTGGTGAAGACGCTGCATCAGAATGACTGATCAGATTAAAAAGAAACTGCCGCACTTTTGTGCGGCAGCTTTTTTATTTTGCTTGATTCTTTAATCTCTTGTCTGTTTTGACGGCCAGTTTCGTGCCGACGCTCTGGAAAATCTGCACCAGTATGATCAGCAGGATGACCGCAAGGAACATTACCAGATATTTGTACCGGTAGTAGCCATAATTGATGGCAATCTTGCCGAGTCCGCCGCCTCCAATGATACCGCTCATTGCGGAATATCCCAGGATAGTGGTGATGGCGACAGTGAAGTTCGAGATCAGTGAAGGCCAGCTCTCAGGGATCATTACCTTGTAAATGATCTGGAACGGCGTGGCTCCTGTACTCTGAGCCATCTCGATCAGATTCGGGTTCACCTCACGCAGGCAGCTCTCGACGAGTCTGGCAACGAACGGGAATGCCGCGATGACCAGCGGAACGATGGAGGCCACAGTGCCGACCGTTGTTCCGATGATGAGCCTCGTGAGCGGGAAGACCAGTATCATGAGGATCAGGAATGGAACAGAGCGGAGCACGTTAATAATGAAATTAATGACCGCCATTATCCATCTCGGAATCGGTCTGATGCCGCCCTTTTCGCCAACTACCAGCAGAACGCCCAGAGGAAGTCCGATGAGGATGGCAAAGGCTGTAGCCAGGACTGTGACATAAAACGTCTCCCACAGAGCCATCGGGAACTGGGTGCGGATTATCTCCCATGCCTCGGCCAGAGATTCAGGTGAAAAGATATCAGTGAACATGGACTTTCACCTCCTCTGCTTCAATGCCCGGCTCGGTGGTCAGGTATTCTATAGTGTCGCGGACCGCCTGGTCGTCACCGGAAATGCTTAAAAGAATGGTGCCGAAGGCCTTGCCCGAAATGCCCTTGGTGGATGCGTAGGAAATATTGGCCTCGATACCTTTGTCGATCGCAAGTCTGGCGATCATCGGCTTGCCCGCAGCGTATGCGCCGTTGTAAACCACGCGAATAAAATGCTCGCCTGCGTTGCCGACGTTGAGTGATGAATCTTCGCCTTCAGGGAAGACCAGATTCCTGGCCGCCTGACTCTTAGGATGCGCGAACACCTCGCTGACCTCTCCCTGCTCAACAACTTCGCCGCCGTCCAGGATGGCTACGTGCTTGCATATGCTCTCAACAACGCTCATCTGGTGGGTAATAACCACAACAGTGATGCCCATTCGGGCGTTGATCTCTTTGATAAGCTCCAGAATGGAATTGGTGGTGTTAGGGTCCAGCGCGCTGGTTGCCTCATCACACAGGAGCACCTTTGGCTGAGTAGTAAGCGCTCTGGCGATGGCAACACGCTGCTGCTGTCCGCCCGAAAGCTGTGCCGGGTAAGCCTTGGCCTTGTCAGCCAGACCAACGATGTCCAGCAGCTCTATGGCACGCTTCTTGGCTTCGGCGCCCTTCATGCCCTGCAGCTCCAGCGGGAAGCAGACGTTCTTGAGGCAGTTCTTCTGCATCAGCAGATTGAAGCCCTGGAAGATCATGGTGATGTCGTGCCTCTTGGCGCGCAGCTCCTTGGCTGAAAGGCTGCCCAGATCCACGCCGTCTACTTCGACAGTGCCCTCGGTGGGTCGCTCCAGCATGTTTATGCAGCGGACCAGAGTGGATTTGCCCGCTCCGCTCATTCCGATGATGCCGAAAATGTCGCCATCCGGAATAGAGAGCGAGACGTTTCTGAGGGCTTCCACAGTGCCGTCCGCAGTATTGAATGTCTTGGTTAGATTCTTGATTTCTATCATGTGTATTACCTGTTACTAAAAAACGTTATCAAACATTATAAATGTTTCCTTTAATTTGGTAAACCTTTTTTGAGAGTTTACTGAAGATTAATGACGCGCGCCGTATTTTGCAGGTTTTGCGCAGTTCTGATCCGGGGTGTCCGTGTTTTGCAGTTTATGCGTGTCTCGGATTTGGTGAGTCCGTGTTTT
>JAFSZW010000258.1 GCA_017458865.1 Clostridia bacterium | reverse complement strand
CCTTGAGACGGGTATAGAGTGCATCCAGTTGGGAACAGGGAACCAGAGTATCGCCTGTGCCATGGAGGAGGAGGAACGGCGGATAAGTTTTACCGTCCTCGACGCGGTATACGGGGCTGTACTTAATCATCTCTGTCTGCCGCATGGCCGGATCGGGTCCGAAATACGCGATGAGCGTCTTTTCAATATCCTGCAGGTCCTTGAGATAATCAAACAGTGCTGGAAGGTCTGTCGGCGCAAAACAGGAAACAACGGCCTGGACAGCATCGCTGTATTCTTTGTACTCATCGGACCGCAGCGCGGGATCGTCACCAGTCAGGCCCAGGAGACAGACGGTGTTCCCGCCGGAGGAGGTGCCGAATGCGACAATACGGTCAGTATCCAGTGCATACTTGCGGGCATTGGCACGCAGGAAGCGGATGGCGCACTTGGCATCAATGAGGAAAGCCGGGAACGTGTATCCATCAAGGGCGCTTCTGTGCCGGATGGTGGCGACGGCGTATCCCTCCTCGGCATAGTGGGAAAGCATGGGAATCTCGTAGCCGAGGTTTGGTGTTGTCCATGCGGAACCCTGGACAAAGAAGATCAATGGATGTGGTGTCTGTTGGCTGCGGTCGTCGTTTTTGGCCCACGGGAGGATCAGGGAAAGCTCCTGTCCGTTTTCTGAGTAGACGATGTGCTCAATGACCTCGGCCTGACCTGCAAGCGTCGGGTTCATGGGAACCTGCCGGATTTCTGGAATCATGGGATTCATGCCTCCTCTGGTTTTGAAATGAGATGCAACAGCCTGCCGGTAAATGGATGGGACAGGCAGGCCGTACGATAAGCGCAATGGTTGCCTTTGAGCGACCTGTGCCTGCGGGGCTAGCTGCCAGAGGAATCGGTCAGGAAGCGGGTGGGCAGGCGAAGGTCTGTGCGGGGGACTCTGGTGAGATCAAAGTGCGGGATGAGCGCCTCAAGGGTGCAGGGCTGCACCTCTGGGATCAGGCCGGCGGCAAAAGCCAGTGTCCCTATGATCTCCTCCCGCGAGAAGCGGCGGGAGAGCGAGGAAAGGGAAATGGCCTGGCTGCGCTTGGCAAGCCGCGTGCCGTTTGCATCGACCAGCAGCGGAATATGCGCGTATTCCGGTGTTGGCAGGCCAAGGAGCTGCTGCAGGAAAATCTGGCAGGGGGTTGCCGAGAGGATGTCGCAGCCGCGGACAACCTCAGTGACGCCGCTTTCGGCATCATCCACGACGACAGCCAGATGGTAGGCGTAGACATGGTCTGCACGGCGGACAATGAAATCGCCGGGATTCTCAGCGAGATTTGTGGTAAAGCTGCCCTGAATCCTGTCGGTGACGGTGATTGACTGGTCCGGCACGCGGAGACGGTAGGCGGGCGCTTTGAGCAGCATTCTGGCCTCAACCTCGGCGGGAGCCAGAAAGCGGCAGGTCCCCGGATAGATGTAGAGGGTATCGCCCCGGTTGGGTGCCTGGCTCACGTGCAGCTGTGCCCGGGAGCAAAAGCAGGGGTAAACCTGCCCGAGATCCTGCAGGTGCCGGAAGGCGCGTTCATACTGTGCTGTGCGCTCACTCTGGTAGAGGATGGGCCCGTCCCAGCGAAAGCCGAGAAAGTCGAGATCGCTCAGGCACTGAGTGACCAGCGTTCGGGGACAGCGGGCCTTATCGAGGTCCTCAATGCGCAGCAGACACTGTCCACCGCGGGCACGTACGGAAAGGTAGGCCAGAATCGCGCACAGCAGATTACCCGGGTGCAGAAAGCCGCTTGGTGTCGGCGCGAAGCGGCCAATGACCTTTGCGCTCATGCGTCTTCAATTGGCAGACGGGTGCGCTCTCTGCGTTGGCTGCCCGGGGCTGAAAGGCGTTCGATTTCAAGGCGGAAGAAGGAGATGGGCTCGGTGAAATGCTCCTGTGTATAGGAGGTCGTGTTGAAGTTTTCAAATTCCCGGGCATGCTTGGGCAGCTGGATGGGACGCTGAATGTCAAAACGGCGGCACAGCTCAAGGAAAGCCGGCTCAAGATCGTCCCCTTCGATTGTGACGGTTTCGCTTCGGATAATTTTGCGGTGCCGGTCAATGAGACGGCCCCAAAGGCGATCGTTTTCCATATAAAATTCCTCTTTGCGTCATGGGGGAATCTGCGCTATAATAGAATAGATTAGCGCTTATGATAAAAACTGCGATACTTTACCGCAGATGGTGTCGGGAACATATGTTCAGCGTATATTGCAAAGGGTGCAAATGTCCGGACAGGGACATTGTACTCGTTCAGAGGGAGTTTGTAAACAATCGTGAAAATGATCTTCTGCCCGCTGGCCTCAGGTTCAGCGGGAAACTGTACATATGTATCCTTTGGTGACAAGCGTTTTCTGATTGACGCCGGTATATCCGCAACAAAAATCACAAATGCCCTGAAACAGCTGGGACTGTCGCCTGCAGATCTTGACGGCATTCTGGTGACACATGAGCATGTGGACCATGTCAAGGGAATTTACGTCTTTACTCGGAAATACGGCGTGCCAATCTATGCCAATACAGGCACGTGGCATGGCATTCTGAAGCGCGATCCGGACATTCCCATGGAATATCGGTATGCCTTTGAAACCGGCATGGATTTCTATCTCGGGAATGTCAACATAATGCCCTTCGCAATTCCGCATGATGCCAACGATCCGGTGGGGTATGTCCTTCGCTGCAGTGGCCTCAGCGCTGCGGTGGCGACGGATATCGGGCATATCAATGACGAATGGGTCCGGGCGGTCAGTGGTTCCCAGGCTGTCTTGATTGAGGCAAATCATAATGTTGAAATGGTCCTGGCAGGACCGTATCCGTATCATCTCAAGCAGCGCATTTTGTCGCGCAGAGGCCACCTGTGTAACGAGGACTGCGCGCGCGTCCTGATGCAGCTGTATGCAAATGGCACCCAGGCAGCGTATCTTGGGCATCTTTCCGGTGAAAACAACACACCGGAAGTGGCATATGACACGGTATCCGGGATGCTGATTGAGGCCGGCATCAGGCCGGGTGAGGACCTGGCACTGAATGTGGCGCGGCGCGACCAGATATCTGATATGGTGGTGCTTGAAACGCCTCAGGAAAGTGTCCGGCGGAGCTTTTTCTGACGCTGTCCTGAGATGCATGGTGAATGCCGGACCGGAAGTGGCTGTGCCCGGGCGCCGGAGGGCTTACCTGTCAGGCCGGGTTTCGGGCAGTGGACGAATAAAAAGACGCGGGAAATTTGGCGCCTTTTTGGTCTGTATTAACAGACAAAAATGGTGTATAATTTGGATGGATTATTGAATACAGTGCGAGGTTGAAACTGCTGTGGGTGCAATCATAGAGCAACTCAGGATGATTGCCTGGAATGTCTGGCATTATCCGGATGTCATGGATTTTGTGGACATTATCCTCCTGGCGATCATTATATATCAGATGATCCTGCACCTCAGGAATACACGTGTATCCCAGACGCTCAAGGGCATTGTCATTTTGCTTGCGGCGAACTGGCTGAGCGGCGTCCTGGGGATGCGGAGCATCCACGCGCTCCTGACGTGGATCACCAATGCCGGACCAGTCATGCTGGTTGTCCTCTTTCAGTCGGAGATCCGGCGAATCCTGGAGGAGATGGGCAACTTTGAAGGTGTCCGAATGACCGAGGGGCAGGGCGTTGACAATATCATTGACGAAATGACCATGGCGATCATGAACATGTCAAAGCGGCATGTCGGCGCCCTGATCGTCATTGAAAACGGCATCCGCCTGAATGACGTGATTGCAACGGGAACGCCTGTGGACGGGCTTATTTCCCAGCCGCTGATTGAGAATATTTTTGAGCCGAAGACGCCGCTTCACGATGGTGCCGTGATTATCCGGGGCGACCGCGTGATTGCAGCTGCCTGTCTGCTCCATCTGTCGGATACAAAAGGCGTGGGACGCGATCTGGGCACGAGGCACCGGGCTGGCATTGGCATGAGCGAAGTGTCGGATGCTACGGTCCTCATCGTATCGGAGGAGACCGGTGCGATTTCACTTGCCAAGGGCGGAAATCTCAGCCGGTATCTGGATGAGCAGGCTGTCCGTTCGGTGCTCCGTCGCCTTTACGGAGACGGAACAAGCAGCCGGCGGGTTCTGCCGCTGCTTCGAATCGGGAAAAGGAGGCAGAAGCACGATGATGAACCATAGGCCGACACGAAAAAAAGAGAAGAGAGGCGCTATCCGGCGGATATCGGAGACCTATTCAAAGCTGCTGAGCAACAAGATTGTCCTGGTGTTCATCTCCCTGGCGGCAGCGTTCATCGTCTGGGCGGTCATGGTTGCCTCGGATGGCACACTGAAACGGCGCAAGGTCTTCTCGGATGCCCCGGTCGGCATTACGGGTGAGTCGACCCTGATCAGCCGCGGATATATCGTGACGGATAATATCCAGGAGCTGATGCCCAGCACGTACATGATTATCGAGGTGACGCAGGCAAACTATGAACGGGCGACGGCCTCTATTTACAATCCGCATTTTGAACTGAGTCAGATCACGGGCGAGGGCGAGAATACCCTGAATCTGGTCTTTTCCTCTCAGGTGTATGGTCCGGTGACTTACTGCGAACCGAATACGCTGACGGTCAATGTTGAACGCTATATCACAAGGCGCGTGCCGGTCGTCGTGGAACTCAGCGGAAAAGTGCCTGCCGGGTACTACCTGAGGAGCTACAAGGCAGATCCGGTGTCGCTTTCCGTATCCGGGCCGCAGAGCCTGGTCAACAGTGTAAGCCGTGTGGTTGTGTACCTGGATCAGTCGATTTTAACCGGCGAGCGCACAAGCGACCGCCTGTCGCTGGCCATTGAGCTGCAGCAGGCGGATGGGACCCAGATCAGCTCGGATAAGCTGACGGTGACAAACCAGTCGGTTATCACAAGCAGCCTGATCGTGGAAACGGAACTCACGCCCATGAAATCGCTGCAGATTGACGCGAATGCGTTCGTCACCGGCACACCGGCAGAGGGTTACAGGCTCGAAGAGATTAAACTTGCAGAAACGAGTCTTTCCGTTGCGGCAGCCAGCGAAATCCTGGATGCGCTGACGGTCATTACGACGGATGCGCCGCTGGATATTACGGGCGCGACGGAAACGATAACCGGGTATGTGCGCATTCGCCGCCTGACGGGCATTGAGAATACGCTCCCGACCGAAATCGGCGTAACCGCAGTGATTGAGGAGGAGACGCTGACCAGGGAAATGAGAAACCTCAGCATTGGGATAAAGGGACAGACGACGGAAAAGGTCCGGCTGACGCCCACAAGGACGAATGTTGAGTTTACCGGACCGTATACGTTCATCAGTGCCCTGACCAGCGATG
>JAFSZW010000257.1 GCA_017458865.1 Clostridia bacterium | reverse complement strand
GATGCGTTATGAACGAAAAAGAAAGGAATCCTGAGCTGGACGAAGAGAAAACAGAACGTCCTGATTATGCGGAGCAGCTGGTCACCATGCTCCACAGCGATATAGATGTCCTTGAAAAGAAGGAACGGCTGGAAGATTACCATGCCAATGATATCGCTGATGTCCTCCCGCTTCTGACCACAGATGAGCGCATACGGCTGTATAAGCTGCTGGGCGAGGACGAAGTGTCCGAGGTGTTTGCCTACCTGGAGGATCCGGCGGAGTATATTTCCGAACTGGACATCGAAAAGGCTGCCGACATCGTTGAAAACATGGATGCCGACGATGCGGTTGACTTCCTTGAGGATCTGGATACGGCGCAGAAGAGCGCAATTCTTTCCAGAATGGACGAGGACAGCCGGCGGGATATCGACCTTATCCAGTCGTATGACGAGGATGAGATTGGCAGTAAGATGACCACGAATTACATCGTGATCACCAGAGGCTCCACAGTGAAGCAGGCAATGCGCTCACTGGTCAGGCAGGCTGCCGAGAACGATAACCTGCAGACGATTTATGTCCTGAACCGGGACGGAACATTCTACGGCGCGATTTCGCTCCAGAGCCTGATTATCGCCAGGGAATTTGCCGACCTGGATGATCTGGTTGTTACCTCCTATCCCTTTGTCTATGACTATGAGACAGTCAGCGAGTGCATTGAGGACCTCAAGGACTACAGCGAGGACTCCATTCCGGTCCTGAACCGCGAACGCAGGCTGCTTGGTGTCATCACGAGTACGGACCTGATTGAGGTCGTTGATGACGAACTCGGTGAGGACTACGCAAAACTGGCAGGCTTGACAGCCGAAGAAGATCTCAACGAGCCGCTGCTCGAGAGCATGAAAAAGCGCATTTCCTGGCTGATCATCCTGATGTGTCTGGCGCTTGTGGTCAGCTCCGTGGTCGGCATCTTCGAATCCGTCATGGCATCGCTGACGATACTGGTTGCATTCCAGTCGCTTGTGCTTGATATGGCGGGCAACTGCGGCACCCAGTCACTGGCAGTAACGATCCGCGTCCTGTCGGACGAGGAACTGACAGCGAAGGAACGGGCACATCTGATCATCAAGGACAGCCGGGTTGCCCTTTGCAACGGACTGGTTCTTGGCCTGATGGCATTTGTCTTCTGCGGGTTCTACATTCATCTGGCAAAGCAGGTTGCCTGGGGCCCTTCATACCAGATTTCCATGTGCATAGGCGCGGCACTGACCATCGCCATGTTCATCTCCGGTGTCAGCGGTACAGTGATCCCCATGTTCTTCCACAAGATCCATGTGGACCCGGCTGTTGCATCCGGTCCGCTGATCACGACGATCAACGACCTGGTGGCGGTTTTCAGCTACTATGGTCTTGCATGGCTTTTCCTGATTGAGATGCTTCATATGCAGGTCTGATATCAAAAGACTCCGGATAACCGGAGTCTTTTGATATGAACTGACATTCCGGCAGTCCTGATCTGTCGCCGGTCAGGTAAGTGCTATACCAATAGGAAGAAACAAGCCCATGCTCCGGACAAAGTGATCATGCTGAGCACGTGATTTTCCTTGACAATCTGGCCAAACGGCTGTATTCTTTCGTCGTTAAGAATTCCGCACTCTGTTATATGGTACGGACTCTCTGCAGGACACTGGACGGGAATCCCATGTGTTCTGCGAAAGCATCCTGTCATCATCTGCAGAGACACATTTCACATCATTTCCGCAAGGAGGATATACTATGAATAAACCGGTTGTTCTTGTTGTTATGGACGGTGTCGGCGAAACCCCTGAACTGCTTGGCAATATGGTTGCCAAGGCCACAACACCTACCCTGGATGAACTCAAGGAGACAGCACCTTTCCGCACGATTCGTGCACATGGTACGGCAGTTGGCATGCCATCTGATGATGATATGGGTAATAGCGAGGTTGGCCATAACGCACTGGGCTGCGGCCAGGTGTATTCTCAGGGCGCCAAGCTGGTTAACGAGTCCATTGAGAGTGGGAAGATCTACAGCTCTGAGGCGTGGAAGGATCTGACGGCGAATGTAAAGAGCACCGGCGGTGCCTTGCATTTCCTGGGCCTGCTTTCTGATGGCAACGTTCATTCCAACATCCGTCACCTGATTGCCATGATTCGTGAGGCAAAGGCCGAGGGCGTTGGCAAAGTTCGCGTGCATATCCTCCTTGACGGCCGTGATGTGCCTGCAACCTCTGCATTGCAGTATGTAGACCAGCTGGAAGAAGTGCTTGCTGAGCTCAAGTCTGCTGATTTCGACGGACGCATTGCCTCCGGTGGCGGCCGTATGGTCATCACCATGGACCGCTATCAGGCGAACTGGCCGATGGTAAAGCTTGGTTGGGACATCCATGTACATGGCATTGGCCGCCAGTTTGCCTCTGCGCATGAGGCGATTGAGACGCTGCGCAGCGAGACCGGTGCAATTGACCAGGATCTGCCCGCATTTGTCATCGCAGAGGATGGAAAGCCGGTTGGCCCCGTCAATGACGGCGACAGTGTGATCCTTTTCAACTTCCGCGGCGACCGTGCCCTTGAAATCTCCATGGCCTTTGACGGCGACGAGTCCTTTGACAAGTTTGACCGCGGCGTGATGCCGAAAGTCAAGTATGCCGGCATGCTCCAGTATGATGGAGATCTCTGCATCCCCAAGACGTATCTTGTAAATCCGCCGGAGATCCGCAATACTCTGACCGAACTGCTGGTTGATGCCGGTATTAAGGAGTATGCCTGCTCTGAGACTCAGAAGTACGGCCATGTTACCTACTTCTGGAACGGCAACCGCAGCGAGAAGTTCTCCGAGGAACTGGAAGACTGGCAGGAGGTTGACTCCGACGTTCGTTCCTTTGATGAGGCACCCTGGATGAAGGCAACGGAGATTACGGATCTTATGATTGATGCTATCCGCTCTCACAAGTACGGCTTTATCCGCTGCAACTATCCGAACGGCGATATGGTCGGACACACCGGCAGCCTCCTCGCTACCGAGATTGCTGTAGAGTCTGTTGATCTCTGCCTCGCCAGACTGCGCAAGGTCTGCGATGAAGAGGGTGCGATCCTGATGATCACGGCTGATCATGGCAACTCCGATCAGATGCTGGAGAAGGACAAGAAGGGCAATGTGAAGGTTCGTACCGCTCACAGCCTCAATCCTGTTCCGTTCATCATCTACGACAAGGATGCCCGTCATGATATGAAGGACAATCCTGAGTTTGGCCTGGCCAATGTTGCCGCCACCGTCGTCGAACTCCTTGGACTCAAGCCCCACGAGAGCTGGGAAGAGTCCATGCTGAAGTAAACCACAATCATATGGAATGCTGTCCGAATGGGCAGCATTCCGTTTGTATCAGTGAGTGAGTTTCCTGGAGAATTATACCCATACATGTATGAAATATCGATATTTTATGCTATTATCGATAGTAATCACTATTGTTCAGAAAATGGGTCAGATTTTCTAAAAAAAAACAGTCTGTGTGCATCAAAAGCTGGAAATCCATTAATTTTAACGGATGATAAAGAGTATGATTTTTGAAATGTTGTTTTAAAAATGCATATTTTGCATCGAGCAATGCTGAAATCTGGCGTGATTGTGATAATAATTCTTCAAAACAGCAAATACGTAAAATAATTATAAATATGTATTGACAAATTAATTGGGAGAGAGGTATACTACGAACGTTCGGATCAAATTTTACTGTTCCGGATAATGTTCGAACATTATAGGAGGAAACCATGAAAAAGATCGTTTTATTTCTGCTTGTGGCTGTGATGGTATTCGCGTGCAGCGTTTCCATGGCCGTAACTAAGGGTG
>JAFSZW010000256.1 GCA_017458865.1 Clostridia bacterium | reverse complement strand
TTGAACTGCCAGCCTTCTATCTCCCGGTGGTTGCCATTAAGCAGTGGTTCAGGAACAGTAAGCCCTTCAAACTCGCGCGGCCTTGTGTACTGAGGATACTCAAGCAGACCCGAGGAGAAGCTTTCATTTTCGGCGCTCTCCCCGCACCCGAGCACCCCCGGCACCAATCGGGCGATGCAGTCTACAAGCACCATCGCCGGCAGCTCACCACCGGTCAGGACATAATCGCCAATGGACACTTCCTCATCTATGCAAAGGTCAATTGCCCGCTGATCCACACCCTCATAATGTCCGCACAGCAGAATCAGTTCCTTTTCCTTTGCATACTGTTCCGCATCGGCCTGCCGCAGCGTTTTCCCTCTGGGTGACAGATAGATCCGCTTTCCTTCGAAGTGGTCCCCCTGGACATCCCGGATGGCATCCACAATGGGCTGCGCCAGCATGACCATGCCTGCACCGCCTCCAAATGGTGAATCATCCGTATTGTGGTGCTTATTGGCTGCATACTGGCGGATATCCACCTCACGAATCTCAAGAAGTCCGGCTTTCTCCGCCCGGCCCAGAATACTGGTATGGAGCGGAGCAAACATCTCAGGGAACGTCGTCAGGATGGTGATCTTCATAGGAAGGTTCCTCCGCCTCCGTTTTATCAATCTCAGCCTGGTGCTCCTCAAGGCACTTGTACATCTGTTCCTCGCCGGACCGGAGCTGCAGGATGTCTATGGACCGGAGCTCAAAGATCTGATCCCCTTCAACACGTCCGAAAAAGTCAAACAGCTCCATTGTCACATACAGCCCGTTGCATTCCCTGACGCGCCCGCAGTATATCTCCTGATTGATAATCAGACTTACAATTTCGCGCCGCTCCCGGCACTGCTGGAGGACAGTCACAAGCACCCCATCCTCACACTGAGCATCCCTGGGCAGGACCCGCCTGATTTTGCGGTCTTTCAGCTTCAGCATGAGGCCAATGCGTTCCTCATACTCCTCGCCGTACAGAACACCGCTAACGTCCTGCATACGCCGGATACGGTAGGCATCCACCTCACCCCATGGTGTAAACTCACAGATCAGGTAATGCTGCGCATCCACCTTTTCCAGATAGCCCACCAGGAATTCCTCCGGATGCTGCTCATCCGCATATATGGAGACGATCTTCTTGCGTTCCATGAGCTGACGCAGCAGATATGTAAAATAATGATTCATCGTATCTCCTAAAAAAAACCGTGATTCACCTTGAAGCCGGATTCTGTTGCTCATCCCTGTACAGCTTCCCTGCTGCAAGGCAGACAACACCTGTCATAATCACCAGGCCGCACTCAATCAGCAAAACAGGAACCCCGAGACCGGAAAGCAGCGCCGCCAGCGCATCCACAAGTGCATGAATGACAATGGCGAGCAGAAACAGACCGATTTTTTGGTGTCTGACCGACTGCCATACCAGAACCGACAGTGCGATCTGCAGCATAAACGCCACAGCACGTTCCACACTGCTTAGCAGGAAAAGACCCGGTGGCGTCGTCAGAAGTGCGGTAAACGCCGCCTCTGCCTGCTCAAGTACCTCACCGGTAAGACCTGCCGTCACTGCGGCACGCTGACCGCTGTTCTGCAGCCAGACATACACCAGATTATTGATGCTCGTCAGGCCTGCCAGGATCATCCACTCCGCACCGCCGTGACCGGCACCATACATCAGCGCGTTGACATTCTTTGTCATTTTTCCCCGCTTTGCGAGTACTGTTCTGAATGCCAGAAACCGTCCGGTTTCCTCAAACAGGCCTGCCATAAGGCCGCCATACAGGCAATACAGAAAAAGATGCCCCTTTATAACCTGTCCCGCAGGCGAACCAAGGATAATGGTATGTGCAATCCTCTCAAAAACGAAGGCAAAGAGAATCATGACTGCAAAGCCTGTAAAGAAAGGCAGCAGATCCGCATGAGCCCGTTTTCGGAGCAGAATGCACGCGATAATCGGGATCGCAATGCCCAGAATGCCATGCACTGAAATGCACACAATGGACAGCACAGAAACCTGATCCACGATCTCCCTCCTCTACCAAACATTGCGCCTCTTCATTCGACAGTGTTCACATCTCTATTTGACGGAAACGTCCCGGACAGATCGATTATACATCACCTTTGTCCGCTTCGCAAATAACCCCATAAAGATTCAGTCATGCAGTCAGGACAGCATCATACAGTTTCCTGACATACCGGAATCCGATAGCACCGACGCGTCCCGAGGTAATCCCAGATCATTACCGCCAGATTCCGGCTGTCTTTGCCGGATACCGCCGCGGTAAGTGGCTGACGGGGCTTCGCATTTGACGACAGACGCACATACGCCTCCCCGTCAAGCAGGCCCAGTGACCAGTGATCTGCCGCCGCCAGGCCGCAAAGCGCAGCCCTGCCGGAAGCACGTCCGGCCGATATCTCTGGCAGATCAAAATCGCTAAGCCGTACGGTTATCCTGTCATTGTCACATTTGACATCGACATCAATTATGGCGCTGTCCTCCACTGTTTTTGCCTGTATCAGGAAGGGGGTTCCCTCCGCAGTCAGGCGGTTGTCCATCGTGAGGAGCGCAGCACTTCCCTGATCGCCCAGCAAAAAGCGCCTGCCCATCTGTGCACCTGCCACGCCGGTTGTCCCGCTGCCGGCGAAAAAGTCTGCGACCAGATCGCCCTCCCGGGACGCAGATGCAATGATTCGTTTCAGCAGTTTCAGCGGTTTCTGTGTATCATATCCGCTTCTTTCCGGGTCCTTCTGCTGCAGATGTGATATATCCGTCCATACATCTGTCGGATATACCGGTTCATCATCGTAGTAGCGGTATTCCTTCCCGTTCGCCTGGATTGCCCGGTAACTGCGTCCTTTTTCGTCCACATTCTTTCGCATGTGGTTCCGGTTAAGATCGCCCCTTGTCCCGCAGGGAACAGCAGAAAGATCCAAATAATACTTTCTGCCTTTCGCATAGGCATAAATCGTATCATGCTTCCTTGGAAAGCACTTCCTGGCGCGTCCGCCGGACTCATATGCCCAGATAATCTCATTTATAAACCTGTCCGCACCAAAGGTTTCGTCCAGATTTATGCGCATCCAGGCGCTCGTCCTGTAATCTACGTGCAGAAAGATCGTCCCGGTTGGTGCCAGCAGCTCATGCGCCTGCAAAAGGGCCTGCTGCATTTCCGAAAGGTACATATCCAGGCTCTCCCACTTGTCATGATACGCCTCTACCGCAACCGTGTGCTCCTCCGTCTGCACCCTGCTCACAAACTGCCGTCCTGTAAAAAAAGGCGGATCCAGATAGATCAACTGAACCTGACCGCGATATGAATCAAGCCATTTCCCGGTCGTCTTTTCAAAACTTCCCAGCGTCACTGTGTTGGAAACCGTTCCCCGTGCCGTGGCCTCTGTCATGGCGCACGCGATTGTTCCCCGCATAATTTTCCCGCCTTCTGCTGCCAGGATGACAGCATCCCGAATTCATGATACAATCCTGGTGACAAACATTTCCGGAGGCACTTATGAATATTCCAAATCTGGAGCTGGCCCGCTCCATTCTGCTGGATGAAACACCGCTCGCGCATGACTGCGGTTCGCTTTGTGGCGCTGCCTGCTGCCAGGGCAATGATCACACCGGCATGCTCCTGTTCCCCGGTGAGGAGACCCTGTATGAGGGCTGCACATTCGGCCGCATTCTAATCGGGAAGGAGACGATTGGGCAGCAGAAAACCCGCGTATTTGTCTGCCGGGGCACATGTCCCCGCGAGCAGAGACCTCTGTCCTGCCGTCTGTTTCCGCTCTTCCTGCGGTTCAGGGATGGCGTGCCCCGGGTTCGGCTGGACCCCCGGGCGCATATGTGTCCGCTCCGCAGGTATGGTATTGCCGGGCTTAAACAGTCATTTGTTGAACGTGCCGAGGAGGTTTACAATCTGCTCCTGCAGGATGAGGACTGTGCAGATTTTCTGCACGGACTGGACCGCGCCTTTTCCCTGTGATCCACCCACTCCTGCCGTCAAAGGCATGAGGCAGCGGTTATATGGCCGGGCCCAGGCATGACAACGTGGACTGTTCCTGCCGTCTGATGAGCCTTAAAATGGCTTCAATTTGCGCATTTACAGCTGCACTTTTGCAGTATAGCCGTCCCGGCTGCCTG
>JAFSZW010000255.1 GCA_017458865.1 Clostridia bacterium | reverse complement strand
TTCAAGACTGTCCGGCAGCGCCAGCGATGCTTCCCTGGCCTCAACCGGGTTGATCACATACTTCTTGATTTCGCCAATCTCCGCCTCCGTCAGGCTGCCGTACAGGGCATACAGTTTCGCACTGCGGATGATGGGACGCTCCCCCTGGCTGATGATCTGGATACACTGCGCAGCGGAATCCGCCCGCTGATCAAACTGTCCGGGCAGGTATTCGACTGCGAATACGGCAGCATCACCAAGTTCGGCATCAGTTGAGGCAATGTCCAGCTGCGGTTCGGCAAATACGGTATTCACCGCATAATGAAACAGTGATTCGGATATGTTGTCCACATCATACCGGTTCAGCAGGCGCACCTTTTCAAGACTGTCAATCCCGAGCAGGTTCCGGGCATCACTGAGAATCGTCCTGGCCTCATTGTCAAGGCCCGGTTTCTTCTCCACAAAAACTCTGTAGACCATCTGGCTCTCCTTCCGAGTCTTATCCATAAACCGGCTCCGCCTCTCCATCTGGTGACGGGCGGCGGAGTCCTTTTCGTATTGATTTGTCCGGCACTCACTCAGACAATAGCCAGTGCCCTTTGACCGATGTCCCGGCGGTAGAAGCGGTTCTCAAACGTCACGCGCTCAGCGGACGCATATGCAGCCTTTATCGCCTCCGGCAGCGTGTCCGCCACAGCGGTAACGCCAAGCACGCGGCCGCCGCTGGTCAGCAGCTTTCCGTCCTGCAGCTTTGCACCGGCCACAAAGACACTGTCCCGGATGTCCTCCGGGATGGTGATTTCATATCCCTTTCCGTAGCTGCCGGGATACCCCTCCGATGCGAGCACGACGCAGCATGCACATCTGTCCTCAAAGGTAACCTCACAGTCATCGAGCGTGCCTTTCGTCACGGCCTGCATAACCGTGAGCAGATCGCTTTTCAGCAGGGGCAGGACGACCTGCGTTTCAGGATCGCCGAACCGGCAGTTGTACTCAATCACCTTGGGACCGTCTTTGGTAATCATGAGCCCGAAATACAGACATCCCTTGAATTCCCGGCGCTCCGACTTCATCGCGCGGATGGTCGGCAGGAAGATGGATTCCATACAGGCTTTCGCGACTTTGGGCGTATAGTAGGGATTCGGCGCGATGGTGCCCATTCCGCCCGTATTCGGGCCAAGATCCCCGTCAAGGGCACGCTTGTGGTCCATGCTGGAAACCATGGGCTTTATGGTCATCCCGTCCGTAAAGCAGAGGACTGAGACCTCCGGTCCCTCCAGGTATTCCTCAATGACAATCCGCTCACCGCTTGAGCCGAACTTCTTCTCCTCCATGGCCTCCCGGACCGCGCGGACAGCCTCCTCACGGGTCATGGCGACCGTTACGCCCTTGCCAAGCGCCAGACCGTCCGCCTTGATCACCGTCGGAATCGGCGCCGTCTCGAGGTAGCGGAGCGCGTCATCCAGCTTATCGAACACCTCATAACTGGCCGTTGGAATGCCGTATTTTTTCATCAGGTTCTTGGCAAAGACCTTGCTGCTCTCAATGGCAGCCGCATTCATGCGCGGGCCAAAGCACGGCACACCGGCAGCCTCAAGGGCATCCACGCAGCCCATGGCCAGCGGATCATCCGGTGCGACCACCGCGTACCCGATCTGCGATTCCTTCGCAAACCGGACAATGCCCTCAATATCCTTCGCCCCGATATCCACACAGACCGCGTCATTTGCGATGCCACCGTTGCCCGGCAGTGCATAGATTTCCGCAACCTGCGGGTTTTCCCTGAGTTTCTTAATGATGGCATGTTCCCGGCCGCCCCCGCCGATCACCATTACTTTCATCCTTTACCCCTTCAGACTGTTTCCTAACGCATCATTTCCGGTCCATCAGTGATGGAACAAACGCATGTGCGTAAAGCACATTGTCATGCCGTATTTATCACAGCACTCAATCACCGCATCATCCCGGATGGATCCGCCAGGCTCGGCAATGTACTTAACGCCGCTCTTGTGCGCACGCTCAATGTTATCGCTGAACGGGAAGAACGCATCCGAGCCCAGCGCGACATCTGTGCGCGTGCTCAGGAATGCCTGCTTCTCCGCATCAGTCAGCGGTGCTGGTTGCGCGGTAAAGTAGCGCTGCCAGTTGCCGTCTGCACAGACATCTTCCTCGTTCTGGTTGATGTATCCATCAATGACGTTGTCACGATCCGGACGTCCGAGGTCTTCCCGGAACGGGAGCGCAAGCACCTTCTCATGCTGACGCAGGAACCAGGTGTCTGC